>VGWC01000061.1 GCA_016873775.1 Ignavibacteria bacterium
AGCAATATGATTAACGGTTATTCCTCCACTCGTTTTAAATGCACCACCGGCATAGAGCAAATTTCTGTATGAAATTAATGCGTACACTGTATCATCAAAACCTTCGCCAACTGATTGCCAATTCGTACTATTCCATTTTGCTATGTTATTTGCGGTAATTCCATCAACCGTAGAAAACTTACCACCAACATATAATTCATTTTGATGGACAGCGAGTGATAAGACAGGTCCCGATAGACCAAGGGTACCTATCCCTTCCCATGTATCATTATTTAATTTTGCAATATTGACGACACTAGTTCCTGCAATTGTAAAATTGCCACCTGCATATAATTCACCATTATAAATTGCAAAACAATACACGGTACCATTCAATCCGTTGCCAGTATTTAACCAGCGAGAAATAATTTGTAAGTCTTTTTTTCCCACCCACTGAAGTATGTTTGAGAACAGTCTACTTGCACCGTTTTCTGTAAGATGTGCATCGATATCCTGTCCAGTAATGACAATTCTTCCAAGTCCAAAATTACCTGTAAGAGTGATAGGGTAATTTCCTATTTCAGGAGTTATTGCTACACTCTCAAAGTTTAATGCGTCAAACGATGAGAAATAATTATTATATGAAGAATTCCAGTTACTTAATAATGTATTTGAGAGTTCTTTAAGAATAGGATGATTTGGCTTTGACATAGTGACTTGATTACCAGTGTATTGTTCACCATTTACTGATAGGGGTAACCATGATAGTCCATTATTGACATCGGGAGAAAGAACAATGAGTCCATTTCCAGCATTTATATAGTCCTGAATTTCTAACCTCCTTGATGTTAATGCAGAGTAGTCTGTGATTCCACTTCCGACTATCATAACATTGTAATCGTAGAGATTAGATAAGGCAGAAAATTCAGCTGTGGTTACTATGGTATCCATTAAGTTCGGGGGGGCTAAGTCGTTTAAATATTGTGCAATGTCTGTTTGGTTGCTTGGTTCTATGACGAGTAGTTTTATTGGTTCGATAGTATTCCATCTCGCAGTATTATTGGCATTAGAATTTCCAGCTCTTGTAAATGAACCTCCGACGTGCAAAGAATTAGTATAATTAACGTTATCCTTATAGTTTACGAGGGAGTAAACAGGACCATTTGTTCCTTCGCTTAACGAGTGCCAAAGAGTATCATCCCAAGTGGCAATATTATTTGCCGCCATACTACCCGTAGATGAAAATATTCCACCGGCATATAATTCGTCATTATAGACTTCCAGCGCATAAACCGAGTTATTACTATTGAGTTTTCCAACTCCGTTCCCTACTGAAGTGATTATTTTTTCATCCCATCGTATTATATATTCTTTCGATGATGGTTGATTACGTCTAAAATTACCACCTATATATAATTTGTTTTTAAATACGGAAAGGGCATAAACTGATCCACTCTCGAAAATTGAATTTGGAGCAGATGACCTGCTTGATTTTGTTAATGGGTACCAGAACGGTTCATTATACATTGCTATACAAGATATATATTTATTCCCTGCTTTATCAAAACTTCCTCCTACATATAAGTAAGAATTATATTCGGCGAGTGCTCTCACGGTATTATTTACCCCATCACCAAGTGGACACCACACTTGGCTTTTTGCGGAGTATGGAAACAGCATTCCAAATAAAAAAAAAGTAAGGAATCGAAAAAAATGCATTCTACACATATGAATTAAGATATTTTTTATTTTAAATTGGTTGATATTGAAAATTTTACACAAGTACTATGCCATTTTGTATATGAAAATAAAATCTGTCTATTACCTCGTATAAAAAATGATGTTATCCCTTACCTCCGTTCCTCTTTCACACACCTCACCGTGAAAAAACAACACAGCACAAAAAGTAAAATGGAGTCCACTTGTGAAGTGGACTCCATTTCGTGATGCATTGTTACTTCAACCCAAACCGTTTTATTTTTTTCGAGAGGTGGGCTCTGTCAATGTGGAGTTTTTCTGCCGCGTGGGATATGTTGCCCTGCGTTTCGAGGAGCGATTGTTGTATCAGGTTTTTCTCGAAATGTTCGAGGGCTTCGTGGAGAGGGAGCGACTGTTGGTATGTTCTGTAATCGAGCGAGGAGAACTGCGGCTCATCGAGAGAAGCAAGAAGACTTTGTGTTTGGATATGGTCAATCGTTTCATTATCGGAATACATTGCAAGCGTTTCAACAACGTATTTCAGTTCGCGCACGTTTCCTCTCCAATCCTGTTCCTGCACGATATGTTCCGTGCGCTCAGAAAGACGTTTGTGTTCCGTTTTGTTTTTCTTGCACCACTCGGAGAGAAAATACCGCGCAAGATGGGGAATGTCATCGCGTCGTTCGCGGAGCGGAGGAAGATGAAACGTAATACCGCGCAACCGGTAGAGCAAATCTTCACGGAATTTTCCGTTGCGGATTTCGGAGGAGAGATTTTTATTCGTTGCCGCAATACACCGCGCGTTCACCCGTTCGGTTTCATTTCCTCCGACTTTGCTCACGTCTTTTGTTTCGAGGGCGCGCAGAATTTTCGACTGCATATTCAAACTCATATCGCCGATTTCATCGAGAAAGAGCGTGCCGTTATCTGCGAGTTGAAATTTACCCTGTTTATCACTCGTTGCGCCGGTAAATGCGCCTTTCGTGTGGCCGAAGAGTTCGCTTTCAATCAATTCCTGAGGAACAGCGGCGCAATTAAACGGAACAAACGATGCGCGTCCGGAAAGCCGGTGAATGAGTTGCGCCAGACACTCTTTTCCTGTTCCGCTTTCACCGGTGATGAGAACGGGCGTATCGTATTTTGCAATACGGCTCGCATCGGAATAAATTTTTTTCATCACTTCGCTGACGCCCACAATACCGTAATGTTTCAACATTTCTTCAACCAAGGTTTGCTGCGCGGCTTCGAGATGAAATTTCTGCATCGCATTCCTCACGGTAGTGAGAACGCGCTGCGGTTCGAGAGGTTTTTCCAGAAAGTCATACGCGCCCCACTTCGTACATTTTACTGCGCGTTCAATGGTACCAAAACCGGAAATCATTACCACCGAAGTCATCGGTTTTTGACGCACAAATTCCTGGAGTAATTCTTCGCCGCTTACGTCGGGTAAGTTGATATCGAGCAAGACGACGCCAACGCTGTGTTTTTTGAATAACTCACGGGCATCGTTTCCGTTCCGCGCCGTGTACAGCGTGTAGCCGTAATGATGAACGACCTCTGCAATACTGCGGAGAAGTTTTTCATCGTCATCAACAAGGAGAATAGCGTTTGGCATATCAAACTCCGGTCGGGACAGCGGGGAAACAGAGCGTAAATTCCGTTCCCAATCCTTCCCGCGAGGTAAAGGAAATTGTGCCGTTATGTTCTTCGACGATTTTCTTTGTAATGACAAGTCCAAGTCCGGTTCCATTTTCCGATTTTGAAAAATAAGGTGCAAAAATTTTCGTGTAATCTTCTTGTCTGATTCCGCAACCTGTATCGGCAACAGACAGACAGACAAACGTAGTACTCAAATTCTGTGCCACGTAGGTTGCCAGTTTTATTGTTCCTTTCCCTTCCATCGAATCCACTGCATTATCGAGTAAATTCGTAACGGCGATATTGAATAAATGTACGTCAAGTTTTACAGAAGGAAGGTCGTGAGAAAAATCGTTCTGGAAAACAACGGTGTGGGGTAATTTTTCTGCATACATTTCAAGAAATTCACGAAGTACAGCATTGAAGTCTGTTTCCTGAAGATTTGACGGGTTGAGGTGCGATAATTTCATAAAGCCCTTGACGTATCTGTCGAGCCGCCGAATTTCTTCTTCGATGGATTTCATGAGATGTTCTTCGTTTCCTGCAGCAGTTGGTTCGTCTTTTTGTTGCCGGATGCGTTCGAGAGTAAACCATATTGTCGAGAGAGGAGTTTTCATTTCGTGCGCCATATTTTGTGTGATGAGTGTCCAGTTGAGCGCGCGTTCGGTTTTGAGTGAAGTGGAAATATCCATAAACACAACAAGCCACCCAAGGCGTACCTTAGCAAAACAGAGAGGATGCACCTTGAGCAGTAGATGTACGGGTTCGTTATTCTGAATGATATTTACGCCGTATTCGGAACTGCTCGTTAGTTGAAATGCTTTGGTAAGAGTGTGAAAAATTTCTACGCTGTACGTTGGCTTTTCCGCTGCTGCATCTACAAAATAATTGTTCCAGTACCGTTTGTCCGTGAGTGTATCGTCCTCAAAGAGATGGTGGAAAAAATTATTCACGTACTGCACCTTTCCGTTACGTCGAACAACCATAATTGCGGTGTTATGGGTATGTCTGCTGAGCGTGATAAAGAGTTGAAGGAAAAAAAGCAAACGGTACAACATAAACGTAAACAACCCGATACCCGATGCAAGAAGAAGAACGAAAAGCGAGAGTTGAATCCAATACCACGCGACACCTGTTTTCAAATGTAATGTTCCTAACCGTACGGAATGTTCATTACTCAAAACAAGTTGTTTTTCGCTGCGCGCTGTCCGAATAACATGAACCTGAGTTATGTTTCCAACACGCGCAAGGGGTTCTAACGCGTTGTTGAAAATAAGATAATCACTGGATTTCGTTCTCAGCAATATTTCTTCATCTTCGTCGCCGTAAATATCGAAGCATTTGTAATAATCTATACCATCCGCAATGTGCAGTTCCTTCACAATATCCAAATTTTGATTAAGGAGGACGAGAATTCCACTTTCCATACAAAGAAGTACCTGCTTTTCATCGTTCACGTGAAGCGTAAATATCGTACTTGCGTTAGCGAATCGTTCGACAAATTCTTTCTTCTTCAGAATTACACCGGTCAGCGGGTCTATAACTGCAATGAAACTTTTTTCAAAGACTTTATTGGCACTTGAAAAAATACAGAGCAACTCATCGTTCCCGTTCATATCAATATCGGAAATGATGACGCGTGACATCGAGATTTCGTTGCCGAGAATTTTTTTCCAAAGGAGAGTTCCGTTCTCCGTTAATGCAATCACGTACGAATGAAAATCGTCTATACCGTTCGCAATCGAACCGTTTGAAGGGGCATTTGCACTGAGATATATCTCTTTTTTTCCGTCATTGTTGACGTCGGCAATGAGAGGAAAATTGGGCCATGCGCCTATCAAGTATGTCCACGCCCGTTTGCCGGAAGAAATATCGAACGCAGCGAGTCCGCGGGGCTGCAACGACAAACTCGCTGTAAAGATGCCGAGCAGGTATTGTTTTCCTTCACTCGTTTGATACACTGTTCTCAGGTCGATATTCACATCGGGAGGGAGGTTCGGCGCTGTGTATAACGGGAACTTGTAACGTGATGGATGTTGATAAAGATTGATTGTATAACAAAAGAGCGTATCGTTCTCTTTTGTACCGATTATAATTTCTTTGTGTCCGTCGGAAGAAACATCGAGTAAATCATCACATAAAATTACATCGTCGGTTTTCGGCAGGTTTGTTTGGTCAATCACAGTGCCGTCTATTGTTCGGCTTAACACATAACTTGTATTCGGTTTATTTCCAGCGCTTATTTCAATAATTTCATCAATACCATCGCCGTCAATATCAATAAAGGTCTGTGAACCACTGAGCAATAATGGAAATGGTTTAAAGACGACGTGGTAAGGAAATGATGATGAGTCCGAAAATAAGGGTTGTGAAGAAAGGGAAGAATGCAATGCAGAAGAGCAGAATAATGCATTGAACGAAATAAGTGCAATATGCAGGTGCCGGCGTATTATCCTGCAACGATGCGTGCGTTTTGATACGCGATGGACGTCATTCATATTTGAGTCTAACAGTATCCATTTTCAAAAACGATGGACAAAAGTACAAAAGGAAACGATAAATGCCAATAGAAAAAGGAACGCAGGAAATAATTTTCAATGCGGCAAATTTATTATCGGGAGTGTATTTCTACAGAATGGATGCAACCGCATTCGAAGGAGATAATGATCTCTTCCTTCGACGACACAAGTGAAAAATGTTATTAATAAAATAATCCGAAAGAAATAGAATCAACACTTTGATTCCTTCTTTTTTTATAGTAAATTTTGTATGAGTTTTTTAAAAAAATATATTTCATCATCATAACAAAGGAAAATCCTTACGCGACTTGTTAAAACATCTTTACTCATGACATTTCAATCTCACTCAATCTTCCACATCACAACTGGTGATACAATTTGGTATAAACAATACGATGGAACAGCGAATAAAAGTTATATTCCCGGTGGAATTATGTTAAGCAGTACATCAAGCAACCACTACATTTATGTTACTTGTTCAAGCAAAGATACTGCAAATGGTTGCGATATTACAACTATTCGATATTCTTCCTCAAGCAGTGAATATTGGGTTTCTCGTTACGATGAAGGAAATTTTGCTGGAGAAAAAAAGAAGGAACGCACGAGGTTTTCTTTGATGCAAGTTCATTCTCTGCTGAAGTCTATTTTTATCGTGTTGTTGCAAATAATGGCGAATATTATGATGTTCGGAAAATGATTGTAATTAAGTAAAATATTTCGGGCGGTTCTACTTTTTTCAGAATCGCCCACTCACTTTTTTTTACACAAGGTACTTTTTATGAAGCAATTTGTTACTTCTTTTTTTCTTTTTATGTTCCTTTGTTCGTTCACTCTCGAACAAACAATTTCACAACAAAAAAATATATCTTCCAAGAAACAACATTCACGTTCATTTCAAAAGAAGAAACAATATTCTTTCAAATACGGTTTGCCCGTAACTGTTCTCGGAAATTATTTCACAGAACGATTTGAAGGAATTGACTTTCCACCTTCCGGCTGGACAATCAGTAATCCCGATTCTGCTACTACGTGGGAACGCTCCGCTTCCGCAAGCAGTTTTGGTGATGGAACTTCTTCCGCATTCATTAATTGCTATGAATACAATAATTTGTTTGCTTACGATACATTGAAAACTCCTCTCTTCAGCGGTTTAACAGCAACCAATCAGGATTCAATCAAATTCGACGTTGCGTATGCTCAGTACAGCGGAGGAAGCAGCGAATCGCTAATCGTTGCGCTTTCAACAAACGCCGGTACTTCGTTTGATATTATATTATTTGCAAAAGGAGGCGATTCGCTCAAAACAACTTCCGACCAATCGGACCCGTTTATTCCAACTCTTACACAATGGAAAACGAAAAGCGTAAAACTTCCTGCAAACGTAAGCGGAAACAATTGCATATTCGCTTTTGTTGCCGCAAACGATTTCGGGAATAATTTATACATTGACAATATTCGCATCGGAACAATACCTTCAAGCGATGCTACAATATCTTCCGTTACATTGCAATCTGCGCCATACGTTATAGGGAATCCTATTTCAGTGAAAGCAAGAATTACGTGGCTTACTTCCAATACTCCTCCTGCGTCCGTCGTTCTTACATACAAAGAAGGTTCTATTCCTTCATCAACAAATGATGGCGTTTCACAAGTGTTTCTTCCGATTTGGGGTGGTTCTCCAAAATCATTCACGGCTACGTTCAGTACATCATTTATTCCCCAACTCACAGGATATAAACAAATTTATGTGCGGTTGTTTATTGCAAGCGACGGCGACTCGACAAATAATTACAATTCGAAAACTATCGGCATTACAAATATCATCAACAAAATTCCATATCTGGAAAATTTCGATGGGCTTAGTGATTCAGGATGGTTCAATAGTTCTATTTCTCTTGTCAATTCGTGGCAAAAAGGAACACCACGAAAAACACAAATATCCCGTGCATACAGTCAACCGAATTGTCTCGTAACGGATACTCTTTCGAATTACAAAGACTTTGAAAACTCATTTTATCTTACGCCAATATTCAACTTTGCAAGTTTAATTGAAGACCCGGTATTGAGTTTCTATCATAACTTCGAACTAGAAAATAATTTAGATGCAGTTACACTTGAATACAGTGTTGATGGAAGCGAATTTCAAATTCTCGGCGATTTCAATGACACAACAAATACATTCAATTGGTACAACAGTAACAATCCCACAGATTCCATTCCCGGACCAAACTGGACGGGAAGTTCACTCGGAATTCAGGGAAACGACAGTGGATGGATATATTCGCGTATCATTCTTCATGATTTTGCGGGATATGGAAGAGTGCAATTCCGTTTTCGACTTGCTTCCGATGAATCCGACGGAAGAGAAGGATGGGCAATAGATGATTTTCTTGTAACGTTTCAATTTCTTCCTTCTTCTATTGCAGGAAAAAATTTTAATGACCTAAATGGCAATGGTGCATTTGATTCCGGAGAACCGGGACTTCCCAACTGGAATATTGCTTTAACAGGAACGCATAATATTTCCACTCTTACCGATGAAAACGGTAACTATTATTTTTCCGGATTAAAACAAGGCAATTACAATGTGAGTGAAGTAACGCAAAACGGATGGGTTCAAACATTGCCAAGTGCGCCGGCAACTTATTCAATTCCGTTAGACAGCGGAGTAGATGTTACAGGAAAAGATTTCGGAAATTTTAAACTCGGCTCAATAAGTGGAATTGTTTTTTACGACGCAAACGCAAATGGAACTCGCGACGAATCTGAAGGAATTCTTCCTAACTGGCAAATCGTTGTTGATGGTCCAATTGACACAACACTTTTTTCCAACGCCCAAGGAATGTTTTCTCTAACTTCGCTTCCGTACGGAATATATACTGTTACGGAAGTTCTTCAATTCGGATATGCGCGTAGCGTTCCCGATTCTTCTTTTGCCGTCGAAATGATTTCGGGAAGCAATTTCAATACGTTGTATTTTGGCAATTATCTCATCACAAGTATCACCGTTCGCACGCTCGAAGATGCCGATGGTTCATTTGCAACTTCGTTTGACAGATTTGCAAAACAATGGCATTTGCAACTGTATAAAAATTCTGTTGCACAGCAAAATTTCATTCAAGAAGTGAACGACACCGTCTTGCAATACATTGGCAACGAAGGAAAATATATTGTTGTACAATCGGAAAGCACAAAATGGATCTCTTTGGGAAAAATTCAAAACGCAATTTCTGCCGAAGGAATATATTACTTCGATACAATCGATGTTGAAGGAGGAACTTCAAACATTATAGAATTTGCAAATTTTCTTCCTCATTCCATAACAATTCGAAATATGGAAGACGGCGACGGCAGTTTTCATTTTACATACGACGACAGAACTGCAAAACCGTGGGACATTCATTTGTTTGGACTCGAAACTCCAACGGATACATTTGTTGTGAGCGATACCATTCTTTTCAAATCGTATTTACCAAAAGGAAAATACGTTGCGTATATTTCCGACAGCACAGATTGGACGCATCTCGGAATTATTTCGCAGGGAAATGGAGTTCGCTCGACGAGAATTTCCGATACGATTACAATTCAAAACGGAATTGATGGAGAAATAACGTTTGTACAATGGAAAATGAAACCCGATTCCGCTACGTTCAGAACATTCACTCAAGCACAACTGAGTATAAAATCGAACAAAGTCAAACCAACAAAAAAAATTCCTTTCCCAACGCCTAATTATGGAAATGTTCGCGATACGATTTTTGAGTATAATTATTTCAAAGGAAGTTTTCTGTATCTCGGTATTCCGCAAATCAATAAAGATAGCGCAAAGCGTTACGGATGGGCATTTTTTAAGGGAGGAAAAGGTAAGGGTAAATCTCTAATAAAATTGTTTCCTTCAACAGGAACGGCAGATTCATTTAAACATAAAAAAGCATATAGCGCACCGACACTAAAAAAAATGAACAATAAACTTGTAAGCGAACTTCTCGTATTGAAAATGAACATCGTCGCAAGCAACGAAAAGATTACGGTTCCCGGTGATTCTAACTACCTCGGCGATTTATTTTACGAAGCCATCGAAGATACGGCAACTCCATATTATGGAAAAACCATTCGTGAACTTGCAAAAATCGGAGATACCGCTTTAACATACGGGAAAAATCGTCCTTCGACGAATTTTGTGCTACTCGCAAATATCATCGAGCGAATAAACAACGCATTTGCATCTCCCGAAACTCTTTCGTTCAACGATACCGTTTCATTCTACGATGGAGGATTACGAATAAAAGGTTACGGTTATATGTTTGAGAAAACGTTTTTGCGAAGAGATTTAGGAATTCCGCCAAAGCATAATTTTGATTTCGTGCATTTTCTTCCACAAACAATTATGCTCGAACAAAATTATCCGAATCCGTTCAATCCAACAACAACAATTTCTTTCTCCCTTCCGGATATTGCAACCGTTTCACTGAACGTCTATAATATCCTTGGAGAAGAAGTCGTGCAACTTTTACGCAACGAGGAAAGAGAAGAAGGCGTACACGAAATTGAATTCAATGCATTCAATCTTTCCAGCGGTGTATATTTCTATCGGCTCGTAGTGAACAACGGAGAATTTATTCAAACGAAAAAAATATTGCTGCTGAAATAGCGCGTCAGAGAATTTTACCTTCGCATCGAAAGTGGAATTGCAGGCACTAATGCTTCGTTCCACTTTTCTTTTTCGTATAAAATTTGTTCGAGAAAAAGTCCCGATGGCGGCGCGGTAAATTCTGCTGGTTCGTTAGAATATTTTTTTAAATAGAATTCAATTTTCTCTTTGGAAATATTTCCTCTTCCAACTTCCACAAGCGTCCCAACAATTCTCCGAACCATTTTCCAAAGAAAATGCGAAGCGCGAATACGAAACAAAATCAATTCATCAACTTCTGCGAGTTCGACACTTTCCACTAAACATTTCGTTTCTCCTTTTTCCAATTTCTTATCCGCGAACGAAGCAAAGTCGTGCATTCCAATAAATATTTTTGCTGCCTCTTGCATTGCTTTTACATTCAATTCATCTTTAATCCACCACACAAATTCTTTTCCGAAAGCAGTTCTGCGTTTTGAAATTTGGTAAATGTAACTACGGGAAATAGCTGAATGTCGCGCGTGAAATCGTTCGTGAACTTTTTCTACACTCAAAATATTTATGTCAAATGGAAGTAAGTCATTCAACGCAAATTGTATTTTTTTCGTCGGTAATTCTTTCGCAACAACGAGATGAGCAATTTGTGCAAGCGCGTGTACTCCGGCATCCGTTCTTCCCGCGCCTTGAATTTCTTTCAGATTTCCAAAAACTTGTTCCGCCGCTTTTAAAATTGTTCCCTGCACTGTTTTGGAATATTGTTGCGCTTGCCATCCGGAATATCGCGTTCCGTCGTATTCAATTGTGAGTTTGTATTTAGTCAAAAGATTTTAGGTTTTAGAAATAAGGATGTAGATTTTGGAAAATCAAAAGAGTTGATGAGTAATAATTTACTTGCAACTCGAAACTCGAAACTTGTAACTCGTAACTTGTAACTCGCAACTCGTAACTTGCAACTCGTAACTTGCAACTCGTAACTTATTTCACTCTGCAAACAAATCCTTTTAAATATTCTCCTTCGGGAAAACCTGTTGCAAATGGATGGTCGCACGATTGTCCAAGACGAAATAGAAATTGCGTATCACGATTTGCATCAACCGCCGCATCAGCAACAATTTTCTGAAACAATTCCGCTGGCATCAAACCCGAACACGAAAACGTGAAGAGAACGCCGTTTGGCTTTAAAAGTTTGAACGCGAGTAAGTTGATATCTTTGTAACCACGTGCGGCTTTTTCTAAAACATTTTTGGAATCAACAAATTTCGGCGGGTCGAGAATGATGACATCAAATTGTTTGCGTGAATCTCTGCACTGACGTAAAAACTGAAACACATCGCCGCACACATTATCAACTTGCGAAGAAGAAAATCCGTTGAGCAAAACATTTTTCTCCGCAAACTCCAACGCGCTCATTGATGAATCAACATTCGTAACCATTTCTGCTCTGCCTTTTAATGCGTGAACAGCAAACGCTCCTGTGTAGGAAAAACAATTTAACACAGTTTTTTCTTTACAAAACGTTGAAAGAAAATTTCTGTTCGCGCGTTGGTCAAGATAGAAACCGGTTTTATGCCCGCGTTTTATATCAACGAAAAATTTCAAACCACTTTCTTCTATTTGTAAAAACTCCGGCGGCTCTTCTCCAAACAAAACTCGCGTTGAAATTTCTAATCCTTCTTTTGAACGAACATCAACATCACTGCGTTCATAAATTCCTTTCGGTAGAACAAGTTTCCTAACTTGTTCTACTATTTCTTTTTTCCAAAACTCTGCGCCGGCAGTAAGAAATTGACAAACGAGAAATTCATCATACTTATCAATCACAATTCCCGGCAATCCATCCGATTCAGCATTGACAAACCGAAATGCGTTTGAATTTATTTTGTCTTTCAATTGTTCACGAAGTTGAATTGCATTTTGTAATCGCCGATGAAAAAAATCATAATTGATTTCTTCGCTTTCATCAAACGACCAAACGCGACAAGCAATTTGCGATCGAATTGAATATCCGCCGCGAGCAAGAAATTTTCCATCATTTGAAAATATTTCTACTGTTTCTCCGTTACTTGGTTTTCCATTTACATTTTTAATCGCGCCGTTAAATATCCACGGATGTTTTCTGAGAAGTGATTTCTCGCGCTCCTGATTGAGAATAATTGTTATCATTTATATTTTCAGTTAATAGAACACGGATTACACTGATGAAACTGATTTGCACAGATTTTTTTTTCCGTGATTATCCGTTGAATCCGTGTCATCCGCGTTCTATTTTTTATAAATAGTTTACGCAAATACTTCAAACTTCCGCTCATCAAAAATCAATTCTCTGCACAACTCTCTCCCCTTCTCCTCTATTTTATACAGCGGCATAATTTTACTTGCGTGAACAATCGCCATATCGAGTCCTGCTTCGATTGCGTAGTGAAGAAACACGGAATTGAGAACATGCCGCAAATGCGCATTCAGTCCAAATGAAACATTGGAAACGCCGAGACTCGTAAAACATTTCGGAAATTCTTTTTTTATCAAGCGAATTGCATCAATCGTTTCTAGCGCAGATTTCCGAAACTCTTCATCGCCGCTTCCGAGTGTAAATGTGAGAGTATCGAAAATCAAATCTTCATCGCGCATTTTGAATTTGTTCACCGCTAAATCACGAATGCGTTTCGCAATTTCAAATTTTGCTTGCGCAGTTTTTGCCATTCCTTTTTCGTCAATCGTCAATGCAACAACCGCCGCGCCATATTTTTTGCACAACGGAAGCACATGCGACATTCGTTCTTCACCATCTTCCAAATTTATGGAATTGATAATCGCTCGTCCTGCACAATGCAACAACGCTTCTTCAATCACATTTGCTTCGGTCGAATCAATCATCAGCGGCAAATTGACTTGCGTATTCAATCGCTTCATCACTTCACGCATATCACGCACTTCATCGCGACCAACATACGCAACGCAAATATCCAACACGTGCGCGCCTTCTTTGATTTGCTCTTTCGCCATTTGCGCAATCCCATCGTAATCTTCCGCAAGCAACAAATCACGAAATTTTTTTGAACCATTGGCATTACATCGTTCGCCAATCAATAACGGCGCGGGTTCAACGTGTAAAGTTTGTGAAGAATAAATTGAAGAACAACTCGGAGTGAAAGTAAAGTTACGAGTTGTGAGTTGCGAGTTACGAGTTGAAAAACTTGTAACTCGCAACTTGTAACTCGAAACTTCTTCAGAAATTTTTACTAATCTCGAAATATGTTCCGGCGTTGTTCCGCAACAACCGCCAATCATATTCACTCCCAAATCATTCACGAAATGTTTGAGCCAATGTTCCATTTCGTCCGGCGATAAATGATAACACGCTTTGCCGCCAATGTTTTCGGGAAGTCCAGCATTCGGCATTACGAAAACATACTTCGGTGAGTTCTGACACAAGTAGCGAACATTTTCTTCCATCTCTTTCGGTCCCGTTGCGCAATTCATTCCGAACACATCAACAATATCATACGGCTCGATAGCAGTAAGCGCAGCAGAAATTTCAGTTCCCATCAACATCGTTCCCATCGTTTCAATCGTTACGGAAACAATCACGGGAATGCGAACTTTTTTGGAAAGAAAGTAATCGTAAATTGCCGCGAGCGCAGATTTTGTTTGCAGCAAATCCTGACACGTTTCCACGCACAACACATCCGCGCCGCCTTCGATGAGTCCCGCAGTTTGTTCGTAAAATGATTGTTGCATTTCACGAAACGAAATA
>VGWC01000062.1 GCA_016873775.1 Ignavibacteria bacterium
ATATACTAATTTTTTTGAATTGCATTGCTCTAAAACTTCGTTCAGATATATGTTCGGTGCTTTGTTACCAATCTTTATGTTTATTTCTTCTTGTGTTAAAGCATAATTTGCTACTTGATTGTATTCTGTTTTTAACTTCCCATTTCTTTTCAAATAATCTTTGGGGAAAAGGTGGTGTACGTCACCTGTTAAAAGAACTAAGTCGCTTACTGTAATATCTTTTGAAAGAAATCCTTTATCGTTTGCGCGGATCTGAGATGCAAGATAAATTCCAAATAATGGACTACTTGCAACCGATGTATCTAATCTTTGAACAAGTGAAAAGTTCCAAAACGCATCCGATAATTCTGCATCTTCAACACTTTTTAAGTAGTCACCAAATTTTTTAGAGGATATGCTTCGTATATCTAAATCAAACATTGATTCTGGTGAGCCGGAATATCTTCCAGTAGAAATCGAAAGTACAAACCATTTTCGTACATAACTTTCAATTTCTGCCGGATTATATTTTAATGCACGTAATTTTAAGTACACGATGTATGCAAAGCTCAACGCATTCTGTGAACGAATAAGACTTTGTGAAATAAAACCCGCTGAGCGAATAATCATCACAAATTTTTTGAAATTCGTTTCATTAATATAATTGAAGATGCCTTTTTTTAACGTGGCGAAAGAGTTTTCTGCAATTTCCTCCTCAAATGTTTTAGTTTCAAAGTTTCTACCAGAGAGTAAACTAACTAAATCTGATAAACGCCCTCTGTTAAACTCAGAAGTGAAAGCAACCCGTAACACATCCGAATAAGATGGATCGTATAAATCATCCTTTTCATTTTTAAGCCATGAAATTTTTTGGAAATATTCTGTTGCTGCGAATTCTTTATCAATTTCAGTGATATGATTATAAAATTCGGGAGCAATGGAAAGATGACAAAAGTAATCAATACATTTTCTAAGATCTGCTCCCCCATATGTAGCGTTTGAAGCAATTTTTGACATGGCAAAATCGGCTTGACTTAATACTACCCCTTGAGAGTTAATTCGAATAAAAATTTCTGTAACTACCTCTATTTCAAGTTCAGGTTCTAATTCAATCAAACCAATTTGTTTTTTGAGAATACTTCTTAATGCTTCTATTTTTTGGAAAATAAATTCTTGGCTTATGTTCTCATTTTTATTGCAATAGTTTTCTACAAGTTTGAAAGCGCTTATTTCTCCAGAAATTACTTGTGAAATATCTGAAATCCAAGAAGGGTTTTTTGCAATAGCGGTATTATACACTTCAAATTTTTCTTCTATTGGGTGAAAAGCAATCTGGATTTTTACTCTTTTGTAATCTTGATTGATAACTGATTGACCTAATACTGCAGCAGTCAAGGCAGTCACACGCTGTTGTCCATCAATAAGTATTTTTTTTCCATGTGATTTTGTACCATCTTTTAACCTCACATCTGGGTTTCGCCAAGCGATTAAATAACCTATGGGATAACCTTGATAAAGTGAATCCATTAAATCACGTACTTTGGTAGAATCCCAAACAAATGGGCGTTGTATTTCTGGAATAGCAATTTCTCCCGATGTTACCCATGAAAGAATTGTTTCAACTAAATGTTGATTGACAGAATATTTTTGTGTTTTCATAAATCAATTTTTTGTTTTAGTTATACTATCTCGTTCTTTCACAATTTTTCCATCAATCATCGTAACAATTTTTCCATCTTTGCCAAACACAATCGGCAAGCCAAGTTTTCGTCTGCGTTCCAGTTCGTCGGCGATTGCGACTTTTACACCAATATCTATTTTGTCTGCAAGATATTCTTGTGTTGGTTCTTTTATTTTGTATTGCATAATTTTTTCCATCCGGTTTGGTTGCAGAATGTTTATGAGTTCTGATTTTTCTTTCACCGCAATTATTTTACAATCGTTAAACGTGTTATCGTAAATTTTCCAAACATCAACGAGTGGTAAATACAAATTCAAAAAATTACTTCTGCTTCTCTCGTATCGTCTTCGCACAACGTCATCCGGAATAAAATGTCCGCCATCACGCACACGTTCACAAATTCGAGCGATTGCAAGTTCCGCGCTTTCAATCCAAATATAAATGAGCGAAAGAACATAACCATTTTCTTTGCACTCTTTCAAAAACGGGATAAATGTTTTTGAAGAAAGTGTCGTTTCAAAAGCAAAATCTTTTTTCTGTTCTTTGAGTTCATTCAATCGTTGCAACATCAATCTTCCTGCCGCAATTGCAACCGATTCTGTATTGAACGCAGAAAGTCCTTTTGCAATAAAGTCTGCATTCACAAATTCATTGCATTGCAAAAACTCCGGAAGAAGTTTTAACGCAACGGTAGTTTTTCCCGCGCCGTTTGGTCCAGCAATAATGTAAAGATTTGGCATAATATTTTTTTCTCGCAAAGACGCAAAGTCGCTATATATTTTTCTTTGCGTCTAATAAACGATACAATTGTTTATTTGTTTTGAAACTGTAAAACTACGAATGGATTTAATAAATCACTTGCGTCTCTGCGTCTTTGCGTGAGCATTACAAACTCATCAATTCTTTCGCGCTTTTCAATGCGGCATCGGTAACTTTTTCGCCGCTCATCAATTTTGCAACTTCGACAACTCGTTCTTTCTCATTGAGTTTACGAATCGAAGTTACAGTGCGTTTCCCGTTTTCAATTTTTTCAACAACAAAATGCGCATCAGCAAAACTTGCAATTTGCGGTAAGTGTGTAATCGAAATTACGTGATGATGTTCGGAAAGTTGTTTCAAATTTTTTCCCACGGCTTGCGCAATTCTTCCGCTCACGCCAACATCAATCTCATCGAAAATCAACACGGGAGTTGTATCGGCTTTTGCGAGTGATGATTTGAGCGAAAGCATTATGCGCGAAACTTCTCCGCCGGAAGCAACATCAATAAGCGGTTTCGGTTCTTCGCCTTTGTTTGTGGAAACGAAAAACTCTACTTCATCAAATCCATACGAAGTAAGTAAAACTTTTTTTCGTGAAATGTTTGCAAATAATTCTTCTTCATTGGAAATTTCTTTTTGCGAGATTCGCGTTTCAAAAACTCCGTTGGGAATTCCAAGTTCTTTCAGCGACGATTCGATTGCTTTGTTTAATTTTTTGGAAGAAGTGTTTCTTTGTTCTGAAATTTGTTTTGCAAGTTTTTCACATTCACTTCTTGCGTTTTCAAAATCCTTGGAAAATTTTCCGATTTCTTTTTCAAAATTTTCTACAAGAGAAATTTCGTGCTCGAGTTCTGCTTTTTTGTTCAAAACAGTTTCCAATGTTCCGCCAAATTTTTTCTTCAATAACGAAATTTCTCCGGCGCGAACTCGCATTTCGTCAATTTTCTTTTCATCGAATTCCAAATTGTTGCGATAACGTTGAATTGCATTTGCGCTTTCATCAACACTCGCTATTGCAGAAAAAATTTCATTCGCTGTTTCAGAAAATGATTCGTCAAATTTCAAAAATTCATCAAGTTTCTTCTGCGCAAGTTTTAATTGAACGGAAACAGCATTCTCATTATCGTACAGAATTTCGTACAGCGAAGTCGTGAGTTCAACAATCTTTTCCGCATTTTGCATTTTCCGAATTTCGCGTTCGAGCAATTCATCTTCGCTGATTTGCGGATTTACTTTTTCAATTTCTGCGAGTTGAAATTGAAACACAGAAAGTTTTTCTTTGAGTTGTGTTTCTTTTTCCTGTAGCACAATCTTCTCACGCAAAATTTTCCTTGCATTGAAAAACGTTTCAGAATATTTTTTCAATTCAGTTTCAATGTTTGCAAACTGGTCAAGATATTCTCTGTGCTTTTCCGAACGCAGAAGCGATTGATGTTCGTGTTGTCCGTGCAAATCCACAAGTTCATCGCCAATTGCTTTTAAAACCGAAACAGAAACTTGCGCATCGTTCACAAAACATCTGCTCGAACTTTTCATGGAAATTTCTCGTCGAAGTAAAATTTCTTCGCTCAATTCTATTTCGTTTTCCATAAAAATAGTTTTCAAATTCGTAATTCGTAATTCGTAATTCGTAATTTGAAAATTCGCTTCGACAATCGCTTTTTCACTTCCGCGGCGAATCATTTCCGTATTTGCCCGCTCGCCAATTGCTACATTTAACGCGTCAATGATGATAGATTTCCCCGCGCCGGTTTCGCCGGTAATAATGTTCAACCCATTTTCAAACCCGATTGAAAGTTCCTCAATGAGCGCGAAGTTTTTTATGTGAAGATTGCGCAGCATAAAATCGGCGAAAAAGTACAGAAATTTCGAGAAGTATTATAAAACAAAAACAGCGAAACAATTTCTTGCTTCGCTGTTTGCAACTCTTCGACTTCGCTATGCTGCTCTCAGAGTGACGTCATAGTGAGCGCAGTGAAGCGAATCGAAGTCGAACTATTTCTTTCCGTATTTCTCTTTATATTTTTCCCACAACATTGTATGACGACTCGATAAATCAACTTTCTTTCCTTCAATAAATTCCATTTCAACGTTGGAGCGAATGTCGAGAATATCACCGTTCGTTACGATAAGCGTTGCATCTTTTCCGACTTCGAGCGTACCGATACGATTATCAACGCCGAAAATTTGCGCGGGATACAGCGTCATTGCTTTCAATCCTTCGTTGTATGGAAGTCCATGCGCGACAGCAGTAGCAACTTGATACGGCAGGTTCCGATAATTTCCGTCGCCACCTTCATCCGCTGAAATACAGAATTGAATTCCGGCATCAAATAATTTTTTCGGAAGAAGAAACGGTGTGTCATACGCTTCATAACTTCTGCTTGGCGTTCGATGTGTTCCGTCTGAAATAACGGGAATATTTTTTTTCTTCAACAAATCGGCAACACGCCAAGCATCATTTCCGCCCGCAATTATCAATTTTACATCTGCGTCTTCTGCCCACGAAACCGCCGCTTCGATTTGCGACATTTCATCTGCTGTTACAATCACGGGTTCTTTCTTTTCAAGAACAGGAATCATTGCTTCCCAGCGCGAATCGTGTTTCACAATTTTATTTGCATTCTTCGCCGTCCAATATGCTTTTGCATCGTTGAACGCATTACGTATTTCTTTTAAAGAATTATCGCGGTCTTTCTTTTGGTCTTCTTCACTGCGTCGTTCAAAAAAGGAAGTGGAAATTCTCATCGAAGGCCAGTTCACAATCATTCCCGCTTGCGCTTTCAATGTCATATCTTCGTATGTCCATCCATCGAGTTGAATGATTGCGGCGTTTCCGGAAATTACTCCACCTTGTGGAGCAGTGAGAGTGTACGTAATTCCGTTCGCGCGTGTTACCGGAATAAGTTCGCTTTCGGGATTCACTGCTCGTTCAGCTCGGACGTTAGGATTAATCCTTCCCGTTTCAACATTATCGCGGGTTGCACGTACTGCACCAATTTCAATCAAGCCAAGATTTGTCCACGGAGAAAATAATCCGGGATAAATGTGTTTTCCCGTTACGTCTTTTTTTTCGTATTCAGTAGTTACAGAAAAACTTTTCGATACGTTTTCAATTTTACCATTGCGAAATGTAAGAACGCCGTTGTCAATCGTCTCACCACTGATTGTGTGAATTGTTCCGCCAACTAATGCAATCGGTTTCTCTTGTTTCTTTCCGGGGATTTGGTCAGAAGAATACAGCGGAGAGCGGAGAGCAAAGAGCAAAGAGAATAAGCTAATGACTAATGACCAATGACTAATGACATTCATTTGTAATTTCCAATTTGTAATTTGTGAATTGTGGTTTTTCATTTTCGTAATCCTTTCTGTATTAATTCGAGTGGTCATAAATATCTTCGTATTCGCCGCGCCATTTCTTTTTTGGTCCATCGCCGCCACCATCGCCTTTTTTCTCTTTCAAAATTTTCTGAATAAGTGCTGAGCGCATTTCCGAAATTTTTTCGTTCATCATTCTGTCTTCTTCTCTATCGAAAAATTTCTTTCCGTCAATCCACGTTTGTTCGCACATGGTTGTTGAGGAAAGCGGGCTTTCTTTCCACACAACAAAATCAGCATCTTTACCAACTTCGAGCGAACCAACGCGATTATCAATACGCATTTGTTTCGCTGGATTGAGAGTTACAAAATTCAACGCGGCTTCTTCTTTCAATCCGCCGTACTTCACTGCTTTTGCCGCATCGGTATTCAAACGCCGCGCAAGTTCATCGCTATCAGAATTGAAAGAAACGACAACGCCCTCGTTATGCATTAATGCGCCGTTGTAAGGAATTGCGTCGTACACTTCAAATTTGTACGCCCACCAATCGGAAAACGAAGAACCGCCTGCTCCGTGTTTTGCCATCGCATCGGCGACTTTATATCCTTCAAGAATATGCTGAAACACTGCGATACGAAAGCCGAAATCTTCTGCAGTCCTCATCATCGCAAGAATTTCATCCTGACGATACGAATGGCAATGCACGATTCGTTCTTTGTTGAGAATTTGCAACACCGCTTCGAGTTCTAAATCTTTTCGCGGAGGAAGCGTTGTTCCTTCTTTATAATCTTTCCAGATTTTTTCGTAATCGCGCGCAGCTTGAAATTCATCGCGGATGATTTGCTCAACACCCATTCGCGTTTGCGGATAACGAGAAGTAAAGTTATCGCCCCAGTTACTTTGTTTCGGATTTTCTCCGAGAGCAAATTTTATTCCCGGTATTGCGCCTTCAAATTTCATTTCTTCCGGCATCATTCCCCAACGGAGTTTAATTACTTGATTTTGTCCACCGATTGCATTTGCAGAACCGTGAAGAATATTTGCCGTCGTTAAACCACCCGCGAGTTCGCGATAGACAGAAATATCATCGCAATCAATGACGTCGCCAATTCGTACTTCGGCAGTAATTGCTTGCCCACCTTCGTTCACGCTTCCGCTTGCGGCGCTGTGAGAATGTGCATCAATCAATCCTGGAGAGAGATGTTTTCCCTTCGCTTCAATCACAACAGCATTTTTCGGCGCAGATAAATCTTTTCCCACTTTTTCAATTTTCCCTTTATGAACGAGCATATCGCCGTTTTCAATTTTTCCTTGCGAACTCTGTGTCCAAATTGTTGCATCATTTATAAAAACATACTCCGGTTGTTCAGGAAGTTTTTCTCTTCCGAATGGAACGGGCGGAAACATTTGCTGAGAATATGTTGCAGCATTTGTTTCTTTCTTTTCTTTTTTTGAAGTATCGGCTTCGGGAATAAATGGGGTAGTCCGAATTGCATTCCAAGAAAAAATTTTTCCATCGCTCATTTCTCCCGTTCCAAGAATTTCATTGTTCGAAATCGTGCCACTCATTCGTACGATGCCTTTCATTCCGTTTGCAGAATCTCCACTGAAATAAATTGAAATCATTTTTTGTGAAAGCGAAACAGAAGAAAGTTTCGTCGCGTTGGAATCGGAAGTTTTCTTTCCTTTTGCAAGCGAGCCGTTGAGTCCGTCCATTTCTCCTTTCAGCCACATCGTAAATTCTTCTTTGTTAATCGTTGTTTGATACGTTCCGCGCGCATCAACGAGTGGAAGTGACGCAATTTCATAACGATTTCCATCAACCCACACATCGAGTATTTTTGTTTTCTCTTTGAACAAATCTCCATCAGTTACAACGAGGTTTGCAATTTTTCCTTTTTCAATTGAGCCAAGTTGAGTTTCAACGCCAAACATTTTGGCAGGAGTTGTTGTGAGCGAGGCAAGCGCAACATCGGCAGAAAGTCCTCTATCAACAGCACTACGAACATTTTTCCAAAAGTCATCTTGATTTTTCAGCGTTGCAGTCGTGAAAGCAAATTGAACTCCTGCTTCGTTAAGTCGTTTCGGATTTTCCGGAGCGTTGTCCCAATGCATTAACTCAGTGAGTTCTACATTGATTTCGTCTTCGTATGTTTCAACACTTGGCGCTTTCGGGAAATTGACTGGGAGAATAATTGGCGTTTTCAAATTTTTAATTGCATCGAGATGGCGATATTCATAACCGTTGCCGCGAAGAATTAATTTGAGTTTGAATTCATCTGCAATTTTTTTCGCGCGAAGTTCGTTGAGCTCATCGGAAGTTTCAACAACGAGCGTTTGTTTTTGTGAAACCAAATCCTGCATTGAAGCAAGCCCTTCATTTGTTTCGGGGCGCGTGAGCGATGGATATTTTTTGTACGCATCGTTTGCTTTTTTGTACCAATCGGCATCGTTCAAACTTTGGCGAATGAGCGCGATTACACCCATCAACGAATTCGGATAACCGTCGGAAAAGAAATCCACATCGAGCGAAGCGTGCATTCCAACATTATTTTTCACAACAACATCATTTGCTTTTCCGTCGCCAAGATTCACGATTGCGCTCGTTCCTTTGATGTTTCCTTTTTGAGGAACGACAAGCGCAGAAGTAAATCCCATTTTGCGCATCGCTTCTGCTGATTTAGCGTCAGGAGAAAAAATATCTATTGCGTTTGTTTGCGGGGAGATTTTTTCATTCCAGTATTTCAATCCGCGTGGTTGTTCCTGCTGTTGCGGCGGTTGCGGTCTGCCTCCTCCGCGTTGCGGTTGTTCTTGTTTCGGCATTCCATAATCGGAGTACGATTCAATCAATCCGGCATAAATTGTTTTTCCGTTTAAATCCCAAACGCGAGCGTCGGGAGGAACAGAAATATTTGCACCGACATTTTCAATGATTCCATCGCGAAGAATAATTGTCCCTTTCTCAATGATGTTCCCAGGAGAAGGAATGATACGAGCGTTGATGAATGCGTGAACACGCGGCGTATGCTGTCGGATTCCTTCTGAGGGCGTTGTTTGCGAAAAGAGAAAACTCGCCGAGCATACCAACAGCAATATCAAGTTGTGAAAGAACAAAATGCGAAAACTGTTCATAAGTATAATTCAGAAAAATAAAAATGATGATAAAAAAACACCAAAAAGTATGTATTCAAAAAAAGGAGTTTTATTATACGAAACAAAAATGGAAAAAAGAACAGAAGCCAATCAGAAGGCAAAAAAAGTTACGAGATTAAAAAACCTCAATAAAATCAATGGTTCTTTCGCTGTATGCAATTATTTAGTATGTTTTCCCCGCATAATTATTATATCTTTCACAATTTAATAAGGAAAACTTTATGGCAAAAACAAAAGGCCAAATCGTTACTCATATCGCGGATAAAACCACGACAACCAAAAAAGTCGCAGGAACATTTCTTGACGAATTAGTAAAACTCGCTTACAAGGAAGCGAAAAATTCTTTCACGATTCCGGGATTAGGAAAACTCGTGCTTGTTAATCGTAAAGCAAGAATGGGAAGAAATCCCGCTACCGGTGAAGCAATAAAAATTCCTGCAAAGAAAGTTGTCAAATTTCGCGTCGCAAAAGCCGCAAAGGATTCAATTCTCGGCGCAAAGAAGTAATCGGGATTTGCGTAATGAACGCTCGATACAGTCATCGGGCGTTTTTTTATTTTAAAACGTTCATTCACAAATAATTTTTGGTACTCGTCCTTCTTTTTCCGTTCTTTCACCTACATAATATTGTGAAAAACCTTCGGCGCAAATCTCCGAAGGTTTTTTTATGCAACATAGATTAAAAATTCTTGCGGCACTTCATATTCAGTATTCATTATGGAACATCCAAAAAATATTTCAGCGGTTCTCGGTTTAAGTTGGGGCGACGAAGGAAAAGGAAAAATTGTAGATGCACTCGCCTCCCAATTTGATTTTGTAATGCGATTTAACGGCGGGGGCAATGCCGGGCATACCATTGTACTCGGTGAAAAAACATTTAAGTTGCATCACATTCCCGCAGGAATTTTTTCTCCCGACGTTACGAATATTATCGGAAGAAAATGCGTTGTAGATTTTTTTGACGTTGCGGAAGAAATCCAACAACTGCAACAAACAGGAGTGGAAATTTCTCCGAAAAATTTATCTATCGCGTTTGATGCGCAAGTTGTTCTTCCGTTTCATAAACGAATGGATATTCTTCGAGAAAAAATTCGCGGCGCGGGAAAAGTTGGAACCACGGGACGAGGAATTGGGCCTGCATACGCCGATTTGATTTCACGCGTTGGAATTACGCTTGGTGATATTGTAAAAAATTCGTTCCAAGAAAAATTACAAACCGAAGTGCGAATGCACAATGCTATTGCACGAGAGTTTTCCAACGAAGAAATTTTGTTGAATGAACTTGAAGAAAAAATTTTTTCCTTGCAAAATTTTCTTACGCCCTTTGTGCAAGATGCATATTCGTTACTTTGGAAAAGATTGCACGAAGGGAAAAAATTATTAATGGAAGGCGCGCAAGGAGCGTTACTCGATGCGTATTTCGGAACACGGCCGTTTGTCTCGTCATCGCTTGCGTGTCTCCACGGCGCGTTATTGGATTTGGGATTATCGTTCTCAGATTTTGAAGAAATCATAGGCGTAACGAAATTATATAACACACGCGTTGGTAGCGGTGCGTTTCCAACAGAATTTTCCGATGAACATCTTCGCGATGTCATTCAAAAACGCGGGAAAGAATTTGGTGCAACAACTGGACGCGCGCGACGTTGTGGATGGCTCGATATTCCAACATTGAAACTCGTTTCAAACGTGAACAAGGTTTCTTCGTTGGCGATTACAAAAGTTGATGTCCTCGATACGCTCGACGAAATAAAAATTTGCGATGCATTTATTTCTGAAAAAACAAATACTGAAATTCCTTTTCTTCCGGGAAGCGATGAATATCTGCGTGGGGTTACTCCGCATTACAAAAGTTTTGTTGGATGGAAACGCTCAACGGCAGGAATTATTGCAAGAGAATTTCTTCCGCAAAATTTGCAAACGATGTTACGATGTATTTCTGAAGAAACAGGCGTTCCGATTCAATTTGTTTCGACCGGAGCAAAAAGGGAAGAGTTCGTGAAGATGTACTGAAGCAACATATTTTTTTATTCTCTACTCGCAATTTTTCACGAGCAATCCTTCCGTTAGTATGCCTTTCTCGATAATTTGTTTTTTTCCATCGAGAGAATTTTCGAAGTTGGAAAATTTGAGCGGGAGACTTTCGCTTGCAACAAAACTTCCTTTCTGCCGCTGAATATGAATATGCGGAAGCGGCGAATAACCCGAGTTTCCGCACGCGCCGAGTTGTTGTCCTTGCGTTACAACATCACCAACGTTGACAAGAATTGAGCCGCATTTGAAGTGAGAAATTTCCGTGTATTCTCCTTCTGCGTGTTCGATGATAACATAGTTTCCCCAATTATTTTTTTCGTTCGTAACTCCCGGCGAATTATCAGCAACTGAATTTTCTACAGAAAGAATTTTTCCGTCGGCGGGAGAAAGCACAGGCAAATTGTAACAGTAGTATTCTTCTAACTTGATTCCCAAGCCGGAAAACTGTTTTCCTTCTGCATCAAGAACAACAAAATCATACGCGTTTGCTTGTGTTCCTTTGTGCGTGTATTTTCCGTTCGGTCCCTGCGAAACATACCACGCACCGTAAAACGGAAGTAAATATTGTATTTTCCCTTTTCGTCCATATTTTTCCTGATACCATTTGACATGCGCTTCCGGTGTTGAAAGATGTGCAAGCGGAATTGTAATAAGTCCCGCGCGATGTGCGTAGAGAATTTTTCCCTGCAACGGATACAACAACAACAGCGTTACAAAATTGAATGGGAAAACAAGCGTGTGTAATCCGAATGGTTTCAGGAATATTTCCATTCCGTTATTCACAAGAACACAAATTGCAATTCCAAAGATTGAATACAGAATCCCTGAAATATTTGGCGCGAGAAAAAATCCACCGAGCGCAATAGCAACGAGAATTTCGTTCAAACCAAATGGATGAGTATCAGAAACTTCGCCTACGGAGTTTAGCACGATAACGCCAACGATTGCTCCAACAATTCCGAACGCAAGTGAAATTCTACTCGTCAAAACTATCGCGCTGACGATTAACAATCCCGTAAATACCGACGGCATATACAACAGCGAACCAAACGCACGAAATAGATTGGTAACATTTGCCGGAAGAATGGAAACGAAAAACGAATCGAGATTTTCAAAAAGAGAGAACGGTGAAATAATTGAATGCGGAACGTCGGAAGAAAATTTTCGTAATGCGAGCAACACCAACCACATCGTGAGCACAAAGGGAAAACTCATAATCGGCAAATGAAATTTGAGTGTGATTTCATTCAATAAAATGAGGGAAACGAAAACCGAAAGCAGCGACGCAAGAACAAGCAACGCAAATGCTTCAAACGAAAACCCCGCATATAAACTTACGCCGATGCCGACGAGAATTCCGTTTAAACCAAACACTCCGGCGTTCACATAATTTTTATCAATGTGAAGAATTGTTGCCGTTACATTTGCGATTACATTTCCCAACAAACCGAACAAACCAACAAGCGGGTCGTAGAATGTTGCAAAGAGAACAAGAACTCCGCTTTTGTTTTTACCGGAAAAAACTAATGCGGCGTAGGAATGGAAAAGAAGTGAGAAAAAATTCACGACGATTTCAGATTGTACGTTCCCTCACCAATAGAGGTTATTAGAAAAATCAGGAAAGTTCATTGTTTTCTTGATTCCCGCTTACGCGGGAATGACAATTCTTTGTAAGTATCTTCTTTATAAAGGAGAATAACAAAATCTAATTTCTACTTCCTCAAATATTCCGGCACTTTTTCCAATTGCTTCAAATAATCTGTCGTTTCATTTTTTCGAATCAAATGCGTATCACCGTTTTGCAAAATCATGACAATTGCCGGGCGCGGTTGAATGAATTGCATACTTTGCGAAAAATTATACGCGCCAACATTTTTGATAATCAGCGCATCGCCTTTTCGCAACGGAGGAAGCGCAACAGAGGGACGCACACAATCTATTTGCATACACAAAGGACCATAAACGCTCACGTCTTCCACCGTTGCACCGTTGTCTTGAATGGGTTGCATTTCGTACCGATACCACCACGAAGAAAAAAGTAAATTCACTCCAGCATCAATATTGTACGCTTTTCCGCCGCTTGCAAAACGTTTTGTCGAAATAACACTTGAAACCAAGTGCATTGCTTCATCAACAAGCGCGCGTCCCGGTTCCATCATCAACGTCGGAATTTCATTTCCCGAAAATGGTCCGTGCATTAACACGGGACAAATTGCTTCTGCGTATTGGTCAAATGTCGGACACGTTTGGTTTCCCGGAAGCCACGCAGAATGAAGCGTATTTATGGAAGCAAATCCCCCGCCAATATCCCAGTACTCCAGTTTTATTTTAAATGCATCTTTGATGATGTGATAAAAACTGACAAATTTTTCCGCCATCACGCGATACGTTTCCACGTTATCATTGTATGTTCCCGCGTGGCAATGCAATCCGCGCAATGTCAGCAAATTTCCATTTACGATGCGCTTCACTGCTTCAAATGCTTGCGCGCTTTCGTAATTAAATCCGAATCTATCCCAATGCATTGCGCCAATTTCCATATTGATGCGAATACCAACGGGAATCGTTTTGTTCGTCTCTTTTGCAATTTCTTCGAGCGCGTAAATTTCATCGTAGTTATCAATGTTGATGATTGCATTTTCCGAAACCGCGCGTTTGAGTTCGTCTTTTGTTTTGTGCGGTCCGTTGAAAATAATGTTCTCGCCCGTTACATTCAGCGTTCGTGCAATATCATATTCAAAACCGGAAACAACTTCTGCAAACGCTCCTTCGTCTTGTAATACTGCGCAAATTGATGAAAGGTAATTTGTTTTGTATGAATAGGAAATTTGCACTTTCGGATAACGGAGAGAAAATGCTCGTATCATATCGCGGTATTTTCTGCGCAGCGTTTGTTCCGATACGACAAACAACGGCGAACCGTATTGTTGAATGAGCGAACGAATCGGAACGCCATCAATTCGGGGAAACGGAACAGCACTTGGCGCGCGTCCATATTTATTTGCTAATCCAACGGTGTGGCGAATAATTATCGGTTTTTCGTAAAATTGTTTTTGCATTGTGTTTATGTTTGTTGCCACGAATTACACGAATGAACACTAATTTTTCTTTCGTGAAAATTGGTGTAATTGGTGGCAGAATTTATTTTAGTAAAATCATTTTCTTTGTTTCAGAAAATGTATTTGTTGTTAGGCGATAGAAATACATTCCCGAAGAAA
>VGWC01000063.1 GCA_016873775.1 Ignavibacteria bacterium
TTTATAAACTACATCGTTTTGGATGTAACAAAGTTGAGAAAGAAACAAAGCCAACTAAGCCGAAATCTCATTTGTGGGAAACACAAGCAACAAGAAATCAGTTGTTGTTTGTGAACAAAAAGTTTATCCAAAATGAATTTTGGAAAATTTTTGAGGAAGAATTAATACGAACGCTTCGAGAGAAAAATTATAGAGATGGTTGGGATAAATTGCGGCATCAATTTGATTCGTACAAAGAGTTTGCAGAATTTGTAGATGAAACTCAGCGTGCATTGTAGCATTATAGAATTCGTACATTATTCAAAAGCGATTTTAGAAATGGAATCGCTTTTTGTGTAATTCGCGGCTAATACACTTGCGCTACTTTTCTTTTCAGCAATTTCTCCACTTGTTCCGCAACTTTTTTCTGAATACGAACTTTCACGATAACGTCGTTATCAACATAATTTTTAGAAACAATTTCAGCGACTTCGTGAAGTTGAGCGAGTAAGCGATTGTTCGATTGTGGAATTGTCAGCGTTTCTTCAATCCAATTCGTTTGTAATTTTTCTGCAATCGTTTCTTTCAGTGTTTCAATGTTTATTCCTCGTTGAGCAGAAATAAAAATTGCATTGCTGTATGTGTTTTTTAGATCGTGGATTTGTTCTCGCTCTTGTATTTTATCAATCTTATTGAATACGAGAAGCGTTGGAATTTCTAATGCACTTGCCCGTTGTGGCGGGTTCAATTCTGCTAATGTTGAATTTACAACTTCGATATGATTTGTAAAATTCGGATAACTCACATCAACAACGTGCAATAATAAATCCGCTTCGAGAACTTCGGCAAGCGTACTCTTGAAACTCGCAATCAAATTCGGCGGAAGTTTGCGAATAAATCCAACTGTGTCGGAAAGTAAAATTTTTAAAGTAGGAGTGAGTTCAATTTGACGAACGGTTGTATCGAGTGTTGCAAACAATAAATTTTCTACAAACACTTCCGCGTTTGTGAGTGTGTTCATCAACGTTGATTTTCCTGCATTTGTATAACCGACAAGTGAAACACGAAACAATTTTTTTCTTTTTTTTCGCTGTTCGAATCGTTCTGTTTCGATGAGTTTCAGTTCATCTTTAAGTAATGAAATTCGCGTTTTAATCAATCGTCTATCGGTTTCAATTTGTGTTTCGCCGGGACCTCGAGCAAGTACACCGCCATATTGTTTTGATAAGTGTGTCCACATTCGTGTTAAACGAGGAAGCATATATTGGAGTTGAGCGAGTTTAACTTGTGTCATTGCTTCCTTCGATTTAGCGCGCGAAGCAAAAATGTCGAGAATAAGTCCGCTTCTGTCAATAATTTTTCGTTCGAGTTCCTTTTCTAAATTGCGAATTTGCGCGGGAGAAAGGTCGTCATCAAAAAGAATGGAAGTGATTTCATTTTCATCGCAGAATAATTTTATTTCTTCAATTTTCCCTTTGCCAATGTATGTTGCGGGGTGTTTACTTGGAAGAATTTGAAGAAATGTTTTGAGGATTTCTACGCGCGCTGTTTTTGCGAGGAAGAGAAGTTCGGCAAGAGAATCTTCCGCTGATTTGCGTTCTAAATTTGATGAAATAACAGTGACGACAATGCCTCGTTCAGTATCAGGTTTTTTAATGTGTAAAAGTTGCTTAGACAATAATGAAATTTGTTTTTTAAAATGGTGTTTGATAATTGTTTTTGGAAAGTTACCAATAAATCTCTGAAAGAGCAATTTTTCCACTCAGTCAGAATCTAACTATATTTGTCGTGTAATTTCATCAATGTATTATATCAATGCTTAAACTCCTCAGAAAAATATTTCCAAGTAAACACGAAAAAGATATTCAATCGCTTCAAGGAGCGGTCGAAGAAATAAACAAATGGTATGACGAATATCGCACACTTTCGGATGAACAATTGAAAGCAAAAACTGACGAATTTCGCGCTCGCATTAGAGAAGAATTGCAAGAAATAGAAAAGGAAATAGCCGAATTGAAATTGCAATTTTCAGATGATGCTTATCAAAATACTCACGAAGAACTTACTCTTCAACTTGAAGAAAAAGAAAAAGAATTGAATGAAACCACGAATGACGTTCTTGATGAACTTCTTCCCGAAGCGTTTGCGGTAGTGAAAGAAACGTGCCGTCGTTTAGTTGGACAACAATGGAAAGTAACCGAGCATACAATTCAGTGGGATATGATTCCGTTCGATGTTCAATTGATGGGAGGAATAGTATTACATCGGGGAAAAATTTCGGAGATGTCAACTGGTGAAGGGAAAACACTTGTAGCAACTATGCCGATGTATTTGAACGCACTTCCAGGTCGCGGATGTCATCTGGTAACAGTGAATGATTATCTTGCACGCCGCGATGCTGAATGGATGGGAAAAATTTTTGAATTTCTTGGATTAACTGTTGGAATAATCCAAACGGAAATGAATCCTTCACAGAGAAGAGTTGCATACAATTGTGACATCACATACGGAACGAACAACGAATTCGGGTTCGATTATTTGCGGGACAATATGGTCGTAAGTTCTGAAGATTTGGTGCAACGTCCTCATTATTATGCAATCGTGGATGAAGTGGATTCCGTTTTGATTGACGAAGCAAGAACGCCGTTGATAATCAGTGGTCCCGTGCAAGTTGATGACCACAAATTTTCGGAAATGCAACCGCAGGTGGAACGATTGGTGAACGCACAAATGAAACTTGTAACTTCCATTGTTGTTGAAGCCGAAAAAAACCTTGGAGAGAACGGAAGCGAGGATAAAAAACTTGAAGAGAAAAAAGTTGAACAAGCGGGAATATTTTTGTTGCGTTCTCAAAAAGGGTTACCAAAGCATAAGCGTCTACAAAAATTGCTGCAAGAGCCATCGAATAAAATTCTTTTACAAAAAACAGAAGTAGAATTTTTGCGAGACCAAGCAAAACGAATGCCTGAAATAATAGAAGAATTATATTATGCCGTTGATGAAAAAAATCATCAAATCAATTTGACGGAAAAGGGGAGAGAGTTTCTTGCAGGAAACTCCAACAAAGATTTGTTCTTGCTTCCTGATGTCGGCGCAGAAATCAGTGAAATAGAAAGTGATGAAGCGCTATCTTCCGAAGATAAATCAAAAAAGAGAGATGAACTCAATCAAATTTATGCCGACAGAAGCGATAGAATTCATACCGTTACGCAATTATTGAAAGCATATTCACTTTACGAAAAAGATGTAGAATATGTCGTCAGTGATGATGGAAAAGTAATGATAGTAGATGAATTTACTGGACGTTTACTTTCTGGACGAAGATATTCCGATGGTTTGCATCAAGCGATAGAAGCGAAAGAAAATGTTGCAGTCGAGCGCGATACGCAAACACTTGCTACCATTACGCTTCAGAATTATTTTCGTTTGTACAAAAAACTTGCAGGAATGACGGGAACAGCAGAAACAGAAGCGCCGGAATTTTTTGACATTTACAAACTTGACGTTGTTGTTATTCCAACAAATAAAAATTGTATTCGCAACGATGATGACGATATTATTTACAAAACAAAACGGGAAAAATACAATGCTGTTATTCAGGAAATAGAAGCAATGCGAAAAGTCAATCGTCCGGTACTTGTCGGAACTACCAGCGTAGAAGTTTCGGAAACATTGAGCAGAATGTTAAAACGAAGCGCGATTCCGCATAATGTTCTCAATGCAAAACAACATCAGAGAGAAGCGGAAATTGTTGCGAGCGCAGGAAATCCCGGAGTTATAACGATTGCAACGAATATGGCGGGACGCGGAACGGATATTAAACTTGGTCCCGGTGTTCGAGAAGCAGGAGGTTTGCACATTCTCGGAACGGAACGACACGAATCGCGTCGCATAGATAGACAGTTACGCGGTCGCGCAGGAAGACAAGGAGACCCGGGTTCATCGCGTTTCTATCTCTCGCTCGAAGACGATTTGATGCGGCTTTTCGGCAGCGAACGAATTGCTAACATTATGGAACGTTTGGGGTTGCAAGAAGGAGAACAAATTCAGCACCCGATGATAACGCGTTCGGTAAGCCGTGCTCAAAAACGAGTGGAAGAAAATAATTTCGGTATTCGTAAGAGATTGCTCGAATACGACAATGTTATGAATCAGCAACGCGAAATTATTTACAAACGAAGAAAACATGCATTGGTGGGAGAAGGGTTACGCGATGATATTTACGAGATGTTGATTGAGTTTGTTGAGAAAACGACGGACAAATATTACGGTGATGGCGACATTACGGGATTACAAAACGCATTCCGTAGTTCTTTACTTGTTGATGTTCCATTCACTGCGGATGAATTTCAAAAATTAGGCGCTGACGGTGTTGCGGAAAAAGTAGTGAATGCGGCAAAAGAATTTTATCGCCGAAAAGAAGAAAAAATAGGGAAGGAACAAATGCAATTGCTCGAAAAGTTTGTTGCGCTGCAAGTGATTGACGAAAAATGGAAAGAACATCTGCGCGAAATGGATGACTTAAAAGAAGGAATTCATTTGCGCGGATATGGTCAAAAAGATCCGTTGTTGGAATATAAAGGCGAAGCGTTTGGAATGTTTCAACAATTAAGTGAGATGATTGTGAACGATACGGTTACGCTTGTGTTTAAAGTATTTCCTACACAGCAACAAGAATTTCCCGTGCGTCGTCCGTTGCGTTCTGTTCGAAAAGAAGAAATGAGAACATCGCACGAAGAATCCACGGGGATGGGATTTCAAGGCGATAAGCAAGCAGTTCAAACAAGTGAGAAGCAACATTTACAACGAACTGGTAAACAAATGCCGATTCATGTTGGAGAGAAACTTGGACGCAACGACCCGTGTTATTGCGGAAGCGGAAAGAAGTATAAGAATTGTCATGGGAAGTAACTTGGAATTATTGAAATTTGTAGAAGGCTTTGCAAGACCAAAAGAAAATTGTTATTCAGGGAAGATTCGCTTCACTCACTGTAAACTCCGTGAGGAATCTATTCTGAAATTTTGCAGATGTTAGAAGATTTTTCGCGCTTCGCTCCTCGCAATAACAATCTAACTACCTTTTATAAAAAATTAATTACAATTCCAAGCGAAAAATGTTTTCCTTCCGTACCAACTGGAATTTTCATTCCAATGATTTAACGTTACTTCGAGAAAAAAAAATACGCGAAGGAATCCGTATTCTCGATTTAACGGAAACCAATCCCACCAAATGCAATTTCCATTTTCCTTTTGATGAAATTGTTTCTTCGTTCAACAATTATGAAAATATTTTTTACACGCCAAATCCAAAAGGAAGTTTGCAGGCGCGAGAAACAATTTGCCAATATTATTCCGAACGAAATATTTTTTTTTCTCCCGAGCAAATAATTCTTACATCGAGTTCGAGCGAAGCATATTCTCTATTGTTTCGTTTGTTGTGCAATGTTGATGATGAAATACTTGTACCAAAACCAAGTTATCCGTTGTTCGAGTATCTTGCGGAAATCAATGATGTTCGCATAAAACATTATCGTTTGGAATATGATGGAAGTTGGAATATTGATTTCCAAAGCATAGAGAAAAATCTTACCGAAAAAACGAAGGCAATTATTCTTGTCAATCCCAATAACCCAACCGGAAATTTTGCTGAACAAGAAGAGCAAGAAAAATTATTTCGGATTGCTAAGGAAAAGAATGTCGCAATAATCGAAGATGAAGTATTTTCTGATTTTAGATTGAAGAAAGCAAATCTCACATCTCACATCTCAAATCTGCATTTTAGATTGAATGGAATTTCTAAAATGCTTGCACTTCCGCAAATGAAACTCGGTTGGATTGTTGCAGAAGGAAACGAAGAGCAAAAACAAGAAGCACTTGCTCGTTTAGAAATTCTTGCTGACACGTTTCTTTCGGTCAATACGCCGATTCAAAATGCGTTACCGAAATTATTTTCACTACGAACTACCATTCAAAACGAAATTATTAGTCGAATCAAAGATAATTACGAATTTCTCAAACGCGCAACTCATATCTCATATCTCACATCACTAAACATTGAAGGCGGCTGGAGCGTTATTCTTCAGATTCCCGCAACAAAAACAGACGAGCAATGTGTGATAGAAATTTTAGAAAATGAAAATGTGTTTGTTCATCCCGGACATTTTTTCGATTTTGAAAAAGAAGGGTATTTTGTCCTCAGTCTTCTTACAGAACGTGAAACATTTTTCGCTGGAGTCGAAAAAATAGTGCATTTTTTTTCATCTCGCAGTTAACGAAGAAAGAAATTCTTTGTTAGCAGTACATTTCTTTCTATTTTAGTCCCCGCTTTTTTATATGTTACATAATCGAAAGATTCTTTAGTGCAAATATTAACCAGCAGACCTCGTGTTCTTGGATGGATTCGGAGTGCTGCTATTCTCGATGGCGATTGGGGAACAAGCATTGCATACGTTCTCGGAATAGCATTTTATCTATCCGGATACCAAAGCGGATGGTACTTGATGATGATGATGGGATTTACTGCTCTCATTGCTGTCAATTATATTACTATTTGCCGATTGTATCCAAATGGCGGCGGCGTCTATAGTTCAGTTGCTCATCGTTCGAAAACATTTGCGGCAGTTGGTGCGTTTCTTCTTGCCGCAGATTATACGGTTACTGCTTCTCTTTCTGTATTGGATGCGTGTCATTATTTGGGATTGCCGCAACCGGAAATTTTTGCCATCGTGATTATTCTCGGACTTGGATTATTGAATTGGCGAGGTCCCCGACACGCAGGTTCATTTGCCATTACGATTTCTATTATTACGTTTACAGCAATTTTTATCCTCGTAGGATTTTCTGCTACTACCGGATTCTCGCAAGCAAATTTCGAACCACTCCACGAAAGTCCATTGCACAGCTGGACTATTTTCGTTGGAATTATTCTCTCAATTTCCGGTATTGAAGCAATTTCGAATATGACAGGAGTAATGAAAAATCCTGCAAAAGATTCAAAATACGCTATACTTACCGTCCTTTCCAAGATTACGTTTGCTACTATTCTGCTTGCGTTAGCGATGCTTGCAATTCCGAATATCGAACGCACGGCGCATACGGAAGATATGATTCGCTTTCTTGGTGAATATTACGTTGGAAATTGGTTCGGTTATATTATCGGAATTGCACTTGCATTATTGCTATTTTCCGCTGGCAACACCGCCATCAACGCCCTCACATCGTTGCAATATATGATGGCAACGGATTTTGAATTACCGAAACCCTTAAAACGTCTCAATAAATATGGCGTTCCCGTTCTTCCGTTATTGATTTCTACCGGTATTCCGATTGTGTTGCTTATATTCATCAACGATATATTAACACTTGCTTCATTATACGCCATTGGAGTTGTTGGCGCTATCTTCATCAATGTCGCTTCAACAGGAACGGATAAATCGCTCGATGTGAAAAAATTCACCCGCGTGTATATGTTGGTTTCTGCTGTTCTACTCCTTTTCGTCGAACTCACTATCGCATACCAAAAACCGAAAGCACTCGCATTTGCAATTGTCATTCTTGGTATCGGAATGATTGCAAGAAAACTCACAAAAAAAGAAGCCCGCGAGCAAGTAATTCAAGCGGTGCAGGAATTTGGCTCACAAATAATGCCCAAAAGCGAACTCAATGTCGAATCGCGACTGATGGTTGCATTAGATGGAAAAAATGAACTCCTCCTGCGTTTTGTATGTCAAGAAGCGAAATTGAGAAAAGCATTCTTGTTTGTTCTCAACGTGAAACGCGTTGCTGTTTTCAATATGCCGGCAAGTCAAACAATGGAACATCTGCAAGATTTTTCGTGGGCAGAACACATTTGTGACGAATATAATGTTCCTTGCAAGATACTCATTATTGCAAGCAACGAAGTGGGAGGAACCATCATCGAACAAGCCGCAACCTTAGGGTGCGATATTGTGTATCTTGGCGCATCTCGAAAAAAACTTGTTGATAAAGCATTAAGCGGAGATGTGATTCGCATTACGTCCGATATTATGCCCGAAGAAATTCAACTCGTCTTCTTACGCGCATAACAACCAATGAATACGCGCGAACACTCTGCGAATGAGCACGTTCTCTCGTTGTTCGAATGGGGTATTTTCGCGCTTCTCGTCGCTGTATGTTTTGTTATTTCCGTTGATGTGTATGACAATACGATTCTCAAATCTACTGCTCTCGTAGTCTTCGGTGGATGGTTACTTTCGCTTTGGGTATCGCGCATTTGTTATCTGCGCACTCTTCGTATTCGCATTCTTCCATTCCATCTTCCCGTAGTCCTTTTCTTTCTCGCATCGCTGATTTCACTTCTTCGCGCTCATTATGTTGAATTGAGTTTTGTTTCACTCCTCAACCTGTTCTTCATTCTCTTTACGGCATTTCTCGTATCGCAACTCGTAACGAACAAAGCACAACAACAGCGCGCTTTCAACGTTCTCCTTCTTCTCGCCGTATCCAGTATTGTTGCAGCAGTCCTTGTCGAATGGTTTTCGGGAAAAGCGATTACGATTATCGCCGATTATTCACGTCAACTCATTGCTACCTTTGGCAACAGCGCCTATTTCGCAGGATTCTTGGTTCTTATCATTCCGTTTGTCTTGGGACAAATTTTTGCAGAGCATTCCTTTTCGAAGAAAAAATTTTCTCTCATTCTGCTATTTCTTTCACTCTTTGTCCTTCTCATCTTCACGAAAACGTTAAGCGCAATGATTGCAGTAGGATTCAGCATTGTGATGTTTTCTTTTCTTTCGCAATCGGAAAAAAAACGAAAGTGGAAAGTACTGCTGAGCGGCGTTCTTCTTGCAGGAATTATCGCCGCTCTCTTCTTTGATACGATTGCAGGAAGAGTTACAGCAATGTTTTCACCAACATCTTCGTTTATGCGAAGATTGGTATTTTACGAAGGCGCATGGAAATCTTTTCTGGCTTCGCCGTTCATTGGAAATGGTTTCGGTGCGTTCGAAGTATATTTTCCCAAGTTTCGTTCGAGCGAGTATTGGGTTTCGAAGAGCGAGGACGTCGTTGCCCATACACACAACGAGTTCCTCGAAATACTTTCCGAATCCGGTCTCTTGGGGTTTGCCGCTTTCTGCTTTATCATTGTTACCATTATTCGTTTCAGTAAAACAACGTTACCGTTGCTGAATACTTCCGAGCGCTCATCCTTTGCTGGATTACTCACCGGCATCGTTGCTTCGCTTGTTGATAATCTTGGAAATATGAGTCTCCGCGTTTTTCCCGTTGCACTCGTCTTCTGGATTATTCTTGCATTGCTCTGTTCCTTTCAATTCAATAACAAACGAAAACACATCACGGAAACCATTGTGCAATGGGAACTCCCGCAATTTTTTCAATATGTTGCTTTCGTTCCAATTGTTCTCTATGGAATTGCTCTGTATTATTTTCTGCCGCAAGAACTGCATCGCTTTCGCGCGGAACAATTCTTAGTAAAAGGATTCAAACACGACATTGCGAACAACGTTCCTTCTGCCTATCACGATTATTCCGCAGGACAAAAAGAATTCCCTTCACATTCCTTATTATTGTTCAATACTGCAGGAGTAGCGGCGCAAATGCAATACTACGACACTGCCTATGTGATAGTGCAACAACTTCTTCAACGATATCCGTTCTATCCCAAAGCCCACTTGATTCAGGGAATTGCGCTATACAATTTGCATCGTACAAACGAAGGGATTCAAGAACTACAAACCGAAATCGCATTGCGTTCACATCCGCAAACCATATTTCTCCTTGCACAAATGTTTCGGGAACAACACGATTCGCTCAACGAAGCGCAAACATTGCTCCAACTTACGCAACGAGCAATCTCGAACGGAAGCGTCGAAAATCTTGCAGCCGCCATTTCCCGTTTAACCGAACTTCCTATTTCTTCGATACTGTTCACTGTTCCCAGAAAACAACTGTATGAAGCATTTTCCTCCGACATTCCAACATTACAATCGTTAGCAAAACTTTCCGAACACATTGGCGATTTCTCCCTTGCTCTGCATTGCTACGAACGATTGCTCTCCAATGCTCCGAACGATGATATATTATTGAACAACGTGCGCTCATTACGCAAATGGAACAAAACGCAATGACCAATTTCTCCAGTACACAACGAATGGTATATGCGTTGTTGATAAGCATATCTCTTGTTCTTGCCCATACCACGTTCGCCCAAACCAATCCGCATTTCAACATCACACTCGATATGAATTTCACGTCTGCGGAACAAATGCTCGAACTCTTTGAACGCCGCATTGTAAACACCGAAACACTCGAATCGCTGCGCGGAAATAAAATTGCCATCGCTACTTCCGTAATGATTGAAAACAGTTGGGCATCGGGAATACGCCGCTTCCGCGAACATATCGCCTCAGTACAAAGCGGCATTATATTTGATGATGATACGTATCAACTGCAGTACGGTATGTCGCACAAAGATGAATTGAAAGAACTTCTCTCTGAATTACGACTACGAAACTTCAACCAAAAGGTTTCTGCTACGGTCGAACAGTTTTTTCCGTCGGACGCCAAGATAGATATTCGTATTCCAATGTACATTGTTGCATTCGGAACGGAAAAAGTTGATGCATTTGTTCGAAGAATAATTTGGGACAACGATACGCCGCGATTCGTTGGCAATACCGAAGGTGAATTAACCATCGTCGTCAATCTCGCAGGCGCAGTTTCTCTCGAAGAAAATCTCCATGCGCGATTTCTCGGGCTTCTTTCCACCGTTGCGCACGAAGTCTTCCACGTAGCATTCGGTTCTTATCAAGACCATTCCAAACGATGGAAACGTTTTCGAGAAACACATTCATCGCCAGTGTTTGAACTGCTCGAACTCGTGCAGAACGAAGGCATCGCATACTATTTTTCTCTTGAACAACGCGCGCGCGGTGAACTTCCCCGCGATTGGAATGAACGCACACGAAAAGCGTTCGATGATTTGAATGCCGCCGCCGATGAACTCCTTTCCAAAACCATCAATCCTTCGCGCGCGTATGACATCATCAGAAAAGCCAACACCAGCGGGTTTTGGAATAACTATGGTTCTATCTCCGGAATGGTGATGGCGCGCGCTATTGACAACATTCTCGGAAGAGATGCGCTGCAAAAAACCGTTGCCTTCGGTGTGCAAGACTTCTTTCAAAAATACGAACGGGCGAGAATGACAGATAAAAATTTACCCGCCGTTAGTACACTTCTTCTGAATACATTAGAAATACATAATCCCGAATAATCGATAGATAGCTTTTCAAAACGATTTTTATATTTTATATTTTACAATGTGAAATGCAAAATATAAAATATAAAATAGAAAAAACGCTCCCCAAAAGTGTTCGAAGGAAACTCCAAACATTCGCAACTTTCCGCGCGTCGAGGTCTGTTGCCATTTTTACCTGTGTCAAAGATTGTAATGCGGTTTTAATACTTATATGTTCAGATAACTTTCTTCACACTTCTTCAAACGAAGCCTGAATTTCTGCAACTTCTTCTCCCGTTAATCCGAATGTTGCGACAGACATTGTAAGTTTTATTGAGAAATCTTCATACAACGCTTGAAACTGTGTATCTCCTCCTGGAATATAATTCCGAGTCATAATAGGGCCTTTCTTTTTGTATATTTTTGGATGGATACGATATTTTTCTTTATTGCCATCCAAATTCAATAAAGAAAACATACACTTCTTGTTTTTGAGTAATTTTAGCAATATAGGATGTCCTCAACGTGTTCAAGGATGTCCTTGCTTGTCTTAAGAATGTCCTTAAAAGGTTTTGGAAGTCCTCACGACCGTAAACGGTCTTGCTGGCGAAAAAAGAATCATTAATGATTCTTTGGGTTCAATCCCGAAGCGAAGGGGTTGTTTTTTTTCTGCAAAACAGCCTCATGGGTTTTTCCTTCCGTTGTGGAATGTTCAAAATCCGCTGTGAATATTGAAAAACAATTGAAAAGAAAATATCTTATGTGGAAAAAATTTTTTCTGATAGGAAGAAGATTAGTATATTTTTGTTGCAATTCAACTGAATATGAAGGACAGGTAGCTCAGTCGGTAGAGCAACGGCCTGAAAAGCCGTGTGTCGGCAGTTCAATTCTGCCCCTGTCCACAGAGAAGAGTGATGTGAACGCATCACTCTTTTGCGTTTAAAAAACGAGGGGGGATGTTCGAGGTTCGTTGTTGACTTTCCTTCATACTTTTTCCTATATTTTCCACCGATTTTTTAACTATTTTCAGAATTCTGACTACTGAATTCTAATTACTTACTACTCTATGACCAAAACTTATATCTCTGATTTATCTAACCTTGTCGGCAAAGAAGTTGAATTGCAAGGATGGCTGTATAATAAACGTTCGAGTGGAAAAATTCGCTTTCTCATTTTGCGCGATGGAACGGGAATTTGCCAATGCGTACTGGTAAAAAACAATTTGAGCGAAGAAGTATTCAATACGTTTGATACGTTGACACAGGAATCGTCGTTCAAAGTAAAAGGTGTTGTGAAACAAAGTGACAAAGCACCCGGAGGATTTGAACTTGAACTTTCTGATTGTAAAATAATTTCCGTTGCTCAGGAATATCCGATTACTCCGAAAGAACACGGAGTTGAATTTCTCGCAGACAGAAGACATTTATGGGTTCGTTCAAGCAGACAACACGCAATACTTCGCATTCGCCACACTATTATTCACTCAATAAGAGAATACTTTGATTCGCACGGATTTATTTTATTCGACGCGCCGATTTTCACTCCCGCCGCTTGTGAAGGAACGTCAACACTTTTTGAAACGGAATATTTTGATTTGGGAAAAGCATATCTCACGCAATCGGGACAACTCTACGGAGAAGCAGGCGCGCTTGCATTTGGAAAAGTGTACGTGTTCGGTCCAACGTTTCGTGCGGAGAAATCAAAAACGCGCAGACATTTAACGGAATTTTGGATGGTCGAACCGGAAGTTGCGTTCAATGATTTGAATGACAATATGGATTTAGCGGAAGATTTTTTGGAGTTCATTGTGCAGTCTGTTTTGAAAAAGAATATGGAAGATTTGAAAACGATAGAACGCAATATTTCTAAACTGGAAAATATCAGAAAACCATTTCCGCGTGTTTCGTATGATGAAGCATGTGAAATTTTGAAGCGAAAAAATATTCCGTTTGAATATGGAAATGATTTTGGCGCGCCGGATGAAACTGCAATCTCCGAAGATTATGATAGACCAGTGATTGTTCATCGTTATCCATCGGCGGTGAAAGCATTTTATATGAAGCGCGACCCGAACGATATGACAAAAGCGCTGGCAATGGATATTCTCGCGCCGGAAGGTTACGGAGAAATTGTCGGCGGTAGTCAGCGCGAAGATGATTACGATGTATTGCTCGCGCGTATAAAAGAACACAATTTGCCGCAGGAAGCATTCGATTGGTATTTGGATTTGCGCCGTTATGGAAGCGTTCCTCACAGCGGTTTCGGT
>VGWC01000064.1 GCA_016873775.1 Ignavibacteria bacterium
CCGCGACGACAAATACGGGACCATACACAACCGATTCCAACACCGTTGCGTTATACCATTTTGATGAAACGGGAGGAAACGTTGTTGCCGATGCAAGTGGAAATGGAAATAACGGAACTGCAACGGGAACAACGATTGTAAATGGAAAATTTGGAAAAGCGAGAAATTTTGATGGAAGTACTAACAATTATTTATCTATCCCAAATTCTTCAACAATTACTTCTTCACACCAAATTACTGTTGAAGGATGGTTTTACTTTAATTCATTTACTGGAGACTCACCAGTTCTGTTTGACAAAAGATCGGCCGAGGGAATTTTAAATGATTTTCTTCTTTACTTTCAGGGAAGCGGCGACTCAATTCATTTTGAAATCGGTATTGGAGGAGTTGAAAAACGTGTAACTTTCAGTTGGATTTCGTCGGGTATGTCAATTGGAAATTGGTATCACATTGCCGGAACTTATAATGGCTCCAACATCAAATTATATCTCAACGGACAATTGAAATCACAATTACCTGCAACGGGACAAATTACATATTCAAATGGAGCACTTTTTATTGGAAGAAAATACGACAATTATGCACCGCATCGTTTCCACGGTTTCATCGACGAAGTTCGTATTTCCAACAAAGCGCGCGACCCGAGTGAGTTTCATCTTGGCAAACATAAGCGGTAAAAAAAATCAAGAGATGGAGTCCACCTTGCGTAGTAAAGAGAGAGAAACATTCAAGTATTTTCAATTCTGGAAAACAAAGGTGGACTCCATCTTGAACAAAAACAACCTTAGTAGAAAAATGAATCTCGCTCGTCTCAAACCTTATTACCTTATTTTAGCACAAGGAAACATAATAAGGTAATAAGGTTAGCTTATAGTTGGTTTGTAACTGCTACTAAGGTTTAGAAAAAGAGATAAGGTTTTTAAGAATTGCAATTATGCTTGTATGAATAGCAGAACAATAGATACAACTCACAACGAAATCGAAGATGATATTCCCATTGAAGGAATAATGCACATTGCAGAAATAGGCGGCGCATTTGATTTTCTGTACGATGAGAGAGAAGATATTTATACAATAAATGATTTGAAAACAATTTACAATCACGAATCAAACGAAAATAATTTATGCAACCATATCATACAGAAACATTAGTTTCAACGGATAATACGCTCACGTTGAATAAAATCCCTTTTCATAAAGGAGAAAAAGTAGAAGTAATTATTTTTCCAAAGGGAAAAGAAAAAAGTAAAGAACGAAATCCTTATCCATTACAAGGAACTCCATTTCGCTACGATGAACCATTTGCATCAGTGGCAGAAAATGATTGGGAAGTTTTGAAATGATTGTGCTTGATACACACATTTGGGTTTGGTGGGTTCAAAACTCGCCACGTCTTACGAAACGACAAATTGAAATTCTCAAAGCGAATGAATCGAGCGGACTTGGGATTAGCGTAATTTCTTGTTGGGAAATTGCAAAGTCAATCGAATTGAAACGGCTTGAATTACCGTTGCCGATTGAACAATGGTTAGAACAAGCACTTTTATATCCCGGCATTCAACTTCTCAACATTACTCCTCAAATTGCAATCGAATCAACACGACTTCCCGCAACATTTCATCGCGACCCAGCAGACCAAATGATTGTTGCCACAACAAGAATTTTTGACTGCGAACTTCTCACCGCAGATTCGAAAATATTGAATTATCCATTCGTTAAATTGGCACTGTAAAATGAAAACAATTTTTTTTCTTTTCTCACTTTTCCTCATCGGCTGCTCATCGTCTCGTCCGTTTTGGCTTGAAGAAACTCCGAAAGGGTATGAGAATGATTATTTTGTCGGAAGCGGAACGAGCAGCAAATCTGAAACAGATGCGCACGAGCAAGCGTTAGTGAATGCAATACAACGCATCAATCAAAGCGGCGAAATCGAAGTTTCATCTTCAGAGAAAACAAATTCAAACACGAAAGAAACATTTCAAAACGGAACAACAGATTTGCAGCGCACAGATGAAATTGCAAAAGAAATTCTTATTCAAGGAAAATCTACAACGCTCAACGGATTAGTAGAAGATGAACGCTTTCAAGAATGGAACGGAACACAACACAACATACATTTTGGTCGCTGGTAAAACTTCCAAAGAAAAATAATATTGAATCGCCACCAACAAAATTCTCTCCGGTGTGGCGTTCAATGCTTATTCCGGGTTGGGGACAATATTACAAACGCGAAACAACAAAAGGATATTTATTTCTTGGTGCAGAAGTGTTGCTCGTTCCGTCGGGAATAATTTTCAACAACTTAGGCGTTGATGCCGAGACAAATAAATTTTCTTCCCAAACAAAAACTCTACGCGATTATTACGATGACCAGTCGAAATTATATTACAATGTAAGTCTCGGTTGTTTTATCGCTGCCGGTGCTGTGTATGTGTATAATATTGTTGACGCAATTTCGAGCGATTGGAAAATTTATTCGGATAATACTTCTCCGAAAGTGCAGTGGAATGAAAAGACATTGAGTTCCGATGTGCAGTTTACGATTTACGAATGGTAATCTCATCGAAAAATTCTTTAACCGCAAAGTGCGCAAAGTAGTTTTTTATTCCCGGACTTTGCGCTTTACTCTGCGAAACTTTGCGGTTAAAAAAATTACCTTCGGATTGCGCAAAAGAAAATTAGTTACATTTGAAAAATGATTCAATCAATAATCGAAAAAGCGAAAGAAATTATTCGCATTGAAGCAAATGCGATTGCAAGTTTAGAAAAGCGCATTGATAATAATTTTATTTCTGCGATAGAAATAATTTTGAAAAGCAACGGTCGTGTGATTGTATCGGGAATGGGGAAATCTGGAATCATCGGAAGAAAAATTGTTGCAACGCTGAACTCCACCGGAACGCCATCAATGTTTCTTCATCCGAGCGATGCGGTTCACGGCGATTTGGGAATGGTGCGCGAAGGCGATGTGGTTGTATGCATTTCCAAAAGCGGCGATACGAAAGAATTGTTGCCACTTCTTCCGATGTTCAAGCGCGTGAATGCAAAAATAATTTCGCTTGTCGGAAACATCAATTCGCCGCTTGCAATAAATTCTGATGTCGTTCTCGACTGTTCTATTGAAATTGAAGCGTGTCCGCACGATTTGGCACCAACATCATCAACAACTGCCGCGCTCGCAATGGGTGATGCGCTTGCGATTGTGCTGCTCGAGCAACGAAATTTTTCCGCAGAAGATTTTGCGCTGTTTCATCCCGGCGGAAATTTGGGAAAACGTCTGCTCTTGAAAGCGGAAGAAATAATGATGAGCGGCGATGCAGTTCCGAAAGTAAAACAGAATGTGTTCCTGCGTGATGCAATTTTAGAAATGACATCGAAACGACTTGGTGCAACGTGTGTCGTTGATGAAAGCAATAGACTTGTCGGAATAATTACCGACGGAGATTTGCGAAGGTTACTTCAACGCACAACGGATGTTTCAAACATTACGGCGGAAAAAGCAATGACAAAAAATCCCAAAACAATTCGCAAAGAAATTCTCGCTGCAGTTGTGCTGCAGGAAATGGAAGAATTCAACATTACGCAAATAGTAGTGGTTGATGAGTTTCATCATCCGATAGGAATGATCCATTTACACGATTTGGTAAAAGCGGGATTAGGAGAAAATTTGTGAAGCGTTATTTGTTATTTGTTATTCGTCGTTTGTTTTCCGTTGAATCGAATACGTTACGACGAGATACAAATGACCAATTACAAATGACCAATTACTGTTTTGTTTTTGCAGTAATTTTTCTTTGTACTTCCTGTGAACAAAAAATTCAGCCATCCGTTGTCAATCAATTTGAAACAAACGCTCCATCGCAGGAAAGTTGGAATTCGGAAATCACCATATCCGATTCGGGAAGAAACCGAGCAATAATTTTTGCTGGATATGTTTCAGTATTTGAAAATAGAAGTTTTACAATTCTCGACAGCGGCGTTATTGTTGATTTTTTTGATGAACAAGGTCATCATACTTCAAAACTTACTGCTCGAAAAGGAAAAGTCAATGATGCTTCAAAAGATTTGGAAGCAGAAGGAAACGTTGTTCTTATTTCCGACAGCGGAACCGTTGTTGAAACGGAAAAATTATTTTGGAACAATACGGCGCAAAAAGTTCACTCGCAGGAATTTGTTCATATTACATCACCGACAGAAGATATTCGCGGCTATGGATTTGAATCGGATCAGGAATTGAGGTTCTATAAAATTTTTCGCGTTGCGGGAAAAGCAAAAGTGAAAGAAGAATGAGATTCGATTTGAAATGTGCGATGTGGGATTTGCGTAGAAGTTTAGCAATAACAAATGACAAATTATTCATGCCTTTTTTTTGTCATTGGTCATTGGTTGTTGGTGTGTTGCTCTATGCTCAATGCTCTACGCTCTCTGCTCAACAAAAGAAAGAAGCGCTAGTGACACTCCATCATGCGGATAGTTTAATTGGAACGGTTGTTGACGGCGAGAACGTACGCGAACTGATTGGCAATGTTAAATTCAGTCAGGAAAATATTGTTGTAACATGCAGTAAAGCGACGGAATATCTGGCGAAAAAATTTTTTGTTCTCGAAGGAAATGTTTGTGTAAAAGAAGATTCTCTGACATTTTTTGGAAATCGCGGAACATATTCGAGTGAAAAAAAAATTGCGGAAGGATTTAATGGTGTCCGTTTAGTAGAAGAACAAAAACAATTGACTGCGGAACGCGGAACATATTTTGTGAATGAAAGAAAAGCGTTGTTCCGATTCAATGTTGTTGTTAATGATACGGATGCAACGTTGAAAGCGAATGAACTCACGTATTATCGCAATGGGAAACGTGTACTTGCTTCGGGAAGCGTTGTTCTTTCTAACAAAGAAAATTCTACGCTATCCTTTGGTGAATTGTTTGAACATTATCCTGAACAACAATTTTCACGAATGACAGGAAATCCGAAAATTGTTGATTACGATACAGCAACCGATGGAACAATTGATACGCTGATTATCCGTGCTGATACGCTGGAAACATTGCATGATTCGCTTGAACACCTTTGGGCGAAACGTAACGTGGAAGTTCAGCAAGAATCGGTTTCTGCAATTGCGGGATATATGGAATATGTTCGCGCGCGTGACTCGATCATTTTGATTGGACAACCATATATATTTTACAGAGAACATCAAGTCAGCGGCGATACGATAGAATTGCTTTTACGAAAACGACACTTAGAATGTGCAATCATCAAACAACATACGCTTGCAGTTTCACAGGCGGATTTATTGCACAAAAATCGGTTTCAGCAACTAAACGGAGAACAGATGCAATTATTTTTTTTTGAAAAAAAACTACATCAAATAATTGTGAAGCGGGCAGCAACAAGTTTATTTTTTCTCTTTGATGAAGATTCCTTGGGCGGGAAGAAAAAACCGAATGGTGCGAACAAATCAACGGGAGACGAAGTGCGGATTTTTTTTGAGAATGAAAAAATGCAACGTATTACCGTTGTTGGCGGTGTTGAAGGACAATATGTTCCGGAAAATTTGTTAGAAGGAAACGAAGAAAAATTTCGTTTGGATAATTTTAAGTGGATTGTTCGAAAACGGTAGCCAGTAGTAAGAATACAGAAGAAAAATTGGAAGAAACTCTTTTACAAACAGAAACGATTCACGATTCACGAATAACGAACAATGTTGTAACGCTTCGCTCGGAAAATTTATGGAAGCGATACAAGAAGCGCGACGTTGTGAAAGGTGTAAGCGTGCAAGTTGCGCAAGGTGAAGTTGTTGGTCTCCTTGGACCTAATGGTGCGGGAAAAACAACAACATTTTATATGATAATGGGAATGATTTCGCCAAATGCAGGAGAAGTTTTTTTGGGAAACTCGAATATAACGAAGATGCCGATGTATAAACGCGCACGGTTTGGTATCGGATATTTACAGCAAGAAGCATCCATCTTTCGGAAACTTACTGTTCGCGAAAATTTACTTGCTGTATTGCAATTGCGTGCGATGAAAAAACAAGAACGGGATATTCTTTGCGAAAAATTACTAACGGATTTTTCTTTAACGGGCATTGCAAATAATCAGGGATATAATCTTTCCGGCGGCGAGCGGCGAAGAACAGAAATAGCGCGCGCTCTTGCAATGGAGCCGAAATTCATTTTACTCGATGAACCCTTTGCAGGTATTGACCCGATTGCAGTGGAAGAAATTATGAAAATCGTTCACGACTTGAAGAATGATGGAATCGGGGTACTGGTTACTGACCATAATGTTCACGAAACGCTTTCTATTACGGATAGAGCGTATCTTTTGGTGAACGGAGAAATATTTCAATCGGGAACAGCAGAAGAACTTGCATCGGACGAACAAGTTCGGAAATTATATTTGGGAGAAAAGTTTCGTTTGGACAGATACGAATAATTTTTTTCGAGAGAGGATGTTTATGAAACAACGACGGTACACATTTTGCATTTGGAGAAATAAATAATTTTATAAATCTTTTATTTGATTAAATATTTTTATAGATTTTGCCCGCACACATTTAAGTTTTAAACATTTTTTTTTGTCAATTTATATTCTTGAAAGGCATTTTATTATGAAGCAGATTGCTAATATTTTTTCTGCATTGTCGTTAGCGTTATTATTTACGCTTTCGGCAAAAGCGCAAGTAGTGCAAAACGATGTAATCATCAACGAATTTCTTCCTAACGCACAATCGGCAGATGGGAAAGAGTATGTTGAGTTGTTAGTTACAAGTCCAAATCCTGTTGATATATCAGGGTTTCGTTTAAGCGATGTAAGCACCAAAGCAGGAGCAGGCGGAACATCGGAAGGACATTTGGATTTTCCCATTGCTCCTTATTTACAAGGATTGGTTCAGGGAACAAGAATTCTTATTATTCTTCAAGTTCCATCGGGTAATCCCAATAATTATTCCATTGAAGACCATGACCCGAGTGATTCAGTGCTTGTATTATTTACGAATGCACTTTCTGGAGGTTCGTTAATTGCATCGGGAGTATTGGATATATCAACGAATGAAAATATTGTTCTTCTTGATGGTTCCGGTTCAACCTCCAATGTGATTGATTATGTTTCGACTGGAACAAATGCAAGTCAAGCAGGGTTTCCGGATGCCAAGTGGTACAAATTGACGGATAGTATTGCCACATCCTCATCAGGAACAGTAACATATTTTTCCAATGACCGTTCTGGAGGATTGAACAACGATACGAGTTCGATGACAATATGGAAAACAAATCAACCAGCCGCAGATAAAACACCTGGGCAAAAAAATAAGAATCAAACATTTCCGTGGATAACAGCAGCATCGGGAGACGGAAGCGCAACCATTGTGAACATTACCTCATCGGAAAGTGTTTTATTGAACTCATCAATTTTCAGACGAAATTCTGGAGGACAAGATGTCCGCATAGGAGTAATAGGAGTTGCTTCAGGTATTCTTGATACTGTGATAGTAGAAATTCCACAAGAATGGACAGGTTTTAACGGGGGAAATGTTACGCTTGGTGGAAAATTTACTGGTAAAACGTATGTGGTTTCTGATAATAAAATTATTATTCCTGATGCCGGATTAGATGCTACACAAGGGACTATAGATATTTTTGGTTTTGATACACCAAATCCTGATGGAGCAGGGTTCGATGGAATTTATGAATGGAAAGTGTATACAGCAGCATTTCCGAATCCGGCAAATCAAATCAGTTCATCACCCAAATCAAATGTCATTATCCCAATTTCCAACATAAGGACAGGCGGAGTGGATGGATATGGAAATAGCGATGTGAATGGATTAGTTCCCGTAATGACAAATAAAATAGTCGCTACGCAAGGGGTTGTAACTGTTGAAGATTCTATTTTAGCATTACCAACGGGGGTTGCGCCAACAACGAGTTTCTTTATTCAAGATGGAGATTATGGACTTCAGGTTTTTCGCAGCAATGCAAATTCATCGCAATTGTTTTCAAGAGGTTCAAAAATTATTGCTCTTGGAAACATAACAGCGTTCAACGGAAATACAGAAATTGTACCGGGTTCCATAGGGTTTCCCAATTTTTTTATTGAAGGAACAGATGTTCTTCCAACGCCGCTGACGTTAACTTCAACAAATGAAATCAATGAATCGGTTGAAGGTCGTCTTATACGTATCAACGGTGTTCATTTTGATTCCGTCGGTTTTGGTTTCTTTGCAACATCCGCAACCGCTGGAGTGAAATTCCACGTCGGTGGCGTGTATAGAACACTGTATTTACATCCCGCAGATACGTTGCGTTCACCGGGTGTTCAAATTATTGGTGAAAAAATTCCTCCAACTGCCGATGTTGTCGGCGCGATTTATCATCGAAAAGACCAAGATACGGGTAACGTGTCTAAACAAAATCCGTATAAAGTTTCTCCGCGTGATTTATTCGATATTACTCGATTCAGTTCTATTTCCGGAACAGTGTACAGTGATTTGAATGGAAATGGTGTTAAAAATGGCGGTGAACCGGGATTATCAGGATGGGTTCTAACAGTTGATGGTGATAGCAGTGCAATCTCTGACGCAAACGGAAATTATACGATCACTGGACTTTTACCCGGAACATATTCTATTGGGCAAATTCAGCAAGAAGGATGGGTTCAAACATTTCCGACTGAAAATGGAAATCATTCCGTCGTTGTTACAACAGGTTTGATTTTTTCAGGATATCAATTTGGAAATTTCAAAAACGGACAAATACTTGGACTTCATTACGAAGATGATAATGGGAATGGAACGTTCGATGGTTCTGATTTAGGAAAACCGGGACCAGATTTCTTTTTGCACAAAGATTCTCTCGGCAATATTGTTGAAACAACAACAACGGATGAAGATGGAAATTACTATTTCAATAATTTGGGAGTTGGAACATATTTCGTTTCTATTGATAACCTTTCTGATAGAACAATAACACAACCAACGCAACAATCAAATGGCAACTTTTATTACCGGATTGAAATTACAACAACAATTCCTACCGCTGCCGGGAAAGATTTCGGTTATTTCCGATTAGGTTCAATATCGGGATTAAAATTTTTCGATGTAAAAGCAAACGGACAACGGGATATTTGCCCGATTTGTCCTTCGGGATTTGAACCTGTTATCGCCGACTGGAAAATTTATATCGAACAGAATAGTGCAGTTTTCGATTCCCAAACGACGAATCAAAACGGTGAATTTCAATTTACAAGACTTGGACCTGGAATTTATACAATCAAGGAAGAGCAAAGAGCAGGATGGCGTCAAACAGCACCACTTGCACCGGGAACGTTTTCGATTTTACTTTCTTCCAGTGGGCAAAATGTAACTGGATTGAAGTTTGGAAATCGGTTGCCGCGTCGTGGAATGAAATTGCGTGCATTACGCGCGGATTCGCTATGGTCGAACGCATTGAATTGGACGGGAGATGCGTTGCCTTCTGCGGATGATTCGATAGAAGTCAATTTTGGCGATACAATTTATGTTGACCAACTTCCCAGCGGCGCAGATTCATTAGGTCAACTTTCTGTAGGAATTGGCGGCAATTTAGTTTTCCCTGCGCCTATTACGTTAAAACTTCGCGATTCGTTGACGGTCAATGGAAATATAACTGTGAATGAACTTGCTGCACCTCAGTTGAAACTTTATGGTTCATTTGCAGGAACTGGTACGTTTGTGCCCGGAAGTTCAACGGTAAGTATGAAAGGAGATAAAATAAAATCTATAGGATTATCTACGAGCGGGAAAACTTCTTCCGCAACGTTGTACAATTTGGAAATTGATGGTGAAAATACATCGTCGTCTTCCAATGTGATAATTGAAAATCAGTTGAATCTGAAATCAAATTTTTCTATTGAAGGAACGTACGAAATCTCGATTCAAAATCCGGTTGCTTCTGCAGTCATTGGTGCTGGGAAAATCAATCGCGGAATTATGGAACGCGCTATTCAAGCGGGTGATACGAATGCCTATCGCTTTCATTCGGCTTACACAGGTTTGAAGTTTTCCGGAGTCGGAACTCCTCCAAGTTCAATTCGCATTGCTTGGCATCCGGATTCTGGTCAAAGTTTGCACAACAAATACCGTGTTGAAAAAACGGGAGTTGTGGATACGGCAAATAATGCTGTAACGATAACCAATGTTTCGCGATTTTCACGATGGGCATTCGGTCAAGTGGGTCATAAGGATAGTACCGGCGGCGGAACGTATGATATTACAGAAGAAACAACGCACAAAGGAGTTATTACGGACCCCGCAACGATGTCTTTAGAATACAACCAAAACTTTTCATTCAGCGAAGATTCTGTTGCGTTGTATAGAATTTCTGCAGGAATTTTAGTTCAAAAATATTCTGACGCAGATGGCAACATTTCGACGACGAATGACCAAACATTGAAATCGTGGGGTTTAAAAGTGCGCGATGGAAACAATACGCTTATTGCCGATTCAAATCAATCATCAGTATTGTTGAGTGAAGTGGAGGAAGGAACGTACACCGTTTCAGAAGTTGACAGTGCGCAATGGAGTCATATTCAAACAATCACGAATGACTCTACAATAACCGGAAGTTCAACATCGCAATCCGTTGTTGCAGAAATTGGAAAACTCTCTTTTGTAAAATTTATCAACTACTATCAACCGGATAATACGAAGTATCGCACGTTTCTTTCCAGCGCGTTAGGAGGAAAAGCAGAGAAATTAAAATACAAAAAGAATGTCGGTTATCCACTTCCAGTTCCTGCAAACGTTCGCGACGCAGCGGTTACAAAATTAACTCCTATTGTCCTTGGTAAAGCACAGGCGGTAAAAGATTCAGCAAAAAAATATGGATGGATGGAATTTGCAGAAGGGAAAAAAATGGAAAAATATTTTCCGGGAGTTGGAACAAAAGCATATCCATTTGATACAGTACGAGTAACGGGAAAGAAGGAGAAACTTTTTGTGAAAGCGTTCAAAAATCCGACTGCAACAAAGTATGAAAATCATCTTGCGACAGAACTTGCTGCTTATCGTGTAAATGAAGCCGCAAGTAAAACATCGCCAAGAATTATGAGCGAAGCGAGTTTAGGTGACATTCTATACAATGAACCGAACGTCGAGCAATTCGGATTGCATGGATTACCTATTAAACGCATTGCAGATTCAGCAGATGTCTATCTGACATATTTCCGCCGAATCAGTGAAGTAAATCGTCAAGCATATTTTAACGCACTCGATTCTGCGTTCACTCGAGTTAATCGTGAATTTAACAGTGGTGCAATAACGATAGAAGATACGATTCCTGCAAACGGTGGAAGTGTCATTCCGTTAAAAATTCCTTCGTATAAAATGATTTCTGAAGCAGTGTATTTCAAAAGCCCATTAGGGAAAATAGAACCGGATTCGCCGTTGCAAACGATAGCAAATATTCCAGAACTGTTTGTGTTGCATCAAAATTATCCCAATCCATTTAATCCTTCGACAACCATTACATTCGAGTTGCCAAACGATGCTTTCGTAACGTTGAAAATTTACAACGTTCTTGGACAGGAAATTTCAACGTTATTGAATAATGAATTTCTTGAAGAAGGAGCGAACGAAATACAATTCGACGCGCAACAATATTCGAGCGGCGTTTATTTTTATCGCATGCTCGTGAATGATGCGGAAGGAAATACTTTTACGCACATTCGCAAGATGGTTTTGATGAAGTAATTTTTCAATCATTTTTTCAGTTTATTTTTTTTTAACCTTTAATTACAAACTCATATGTCGAACACTGTAAAACAAACAATTCGTTTTTTTTCTACTGCAATAGTATTGTTGGTGATTGCAGGAATTTTTCAAACAACTGCACAAAGTCAGTTGCTTTTCGAAGAAAATTTTAGTTATACCTCAGGAACAAATGTAACTGCAAATGGATGGACCGCGCATAGTGGCACCGGAACGAATCCTCAAAAAATTGCCATTAGTGGGTTAGTCTATAGTGGATATCCTTCTTCATCAATAGGGAATGCAGATTCCGTTGCTACTACGGGTGAAGATGTGAATAAAACGTGGGCAAGTTCTCCTTCGGGAGTCGTAACAGGAAACTTGTATTTTTCTTTCTTAGTGAATTTGACGTATGCTCAAATATCATCGAATAACGGAGATTATTTTATCCACTTCTATAAAAACTCATCAGCATTTACTGCAAGAGTTTATGCAAAAAGAAAATCTTCGGACCCGTCGAAATTTTCTTTTGGAATTGCGAAATCGAGCACAGCAGCGAATATTGCATATTCAGATTCTATTTACAGTATCGGAACAACATATTTAATCGCTGTAAAATATATTTTCGTTGCGAATGCGGGAAATGACAGTGTTCAACTTTTTATCAATCCTGTTCCCGGCGCTTCAGAACCTACTCCTACGATAAAAAATTCAACTACAGATATTGCATCAACAGATATGGATACTGTTTACGGAGTTGCGATACGACAAGGTGGTTCAACAACAGGACCTGCTGGTTTGATCGATGGAATCCGTGTCGGCACAACGTGGTCTGCAATATTACCGTCAACATCAAGTTCTTCTTCTGATGTTATTTCTGCAGGAAATGAAACTGCGAATATTGATTATGCTTCGTTTCAATCCAATGCCATCTCTTCAATAACGGATGGTGTACGGTTATGGTCGTTCATTATACGCGATGGTGGTGGAAGCGCAGATGCTGATACTGATCCAACAATTCTTTCATCAATCACGATGAGTAAAGGAGCAAGCAATACAGTTTCTAATTGGGCAAACTCCATTCGACGAGCGGCGCTTTTTAACGGAGCAAATCTCATTTCCGATATTGCGGTGAACGGAGAAACAATTTCGTTCAGTGGACTTTCCGGCGCAAATGTAACTGCGACAGATGACGGAAATACAACGATAGACTTGTACGTTACCTTTGAAACGACAGTTACGGATAATCAGCAATTTCACTTTCAGGTTACAAATTCCACTGTAACCGCAGGAACATCAAGTTCAACGTTCACCGCGTTCACAGCGATAAGTGATGCAACCAGTGATGCAAACAAAATTGAAGTTACTGCAACCAAAATCAGTTTTACAACTCAGCCTTCGGCATCAGTCGGTGTATTCACGGATTTTTCATCAGCAGTTTCGGCGCAAGATATAAA
>VGWC01000065.1 GCA_016873775.1 Ignavibacteria bacterium
GAAAAAGCAATTATCGTGCCAAATACTGCAGAGGGAAAAATTGTCAAATTACTTCGTTTGATTGGTATCATTTTCAAGAGTTGATAGTATGATTTACATTCATCAATCGCACGACAACAAATTGGAAGATTTGACAAACGGAGGTTTTGAGCGAATTATATGCTTTTTTATACTTGAAAGGTTCGGCGTTGTCCCTTCAAGGCTGCATCTGATATGTTAAACGTATGTTTTTTTTCCAAAACATAGAATATCATTGCTTCAACCTGTAAAAAAACACGTTCTCGGCAGTATGTTCAAATGAAAAAGTTTTTTTTACTTGGTTCGAATAGTAGATTGGAAGGTCAATTGCCATAACTACTACGAACTACTCTTTCTGAGTAAATTTGCGGTTTCACTTTTATTCGCTAACACTATTTGCGAAGCATTCCGTTTGCAAAATGATGGAATGTTCAGCAGGGAAAAAATCACGCATAAATTTCGCACTAACGTTTTTTTTTGCGGGAACAATCGTAACTTGTTAGGAACTAAAAAGAAAATCGAACAGTAATTTTGACCGTACTGAAATCTTGAGATGCGGAAAGTTGGGGATATTCCGGAAAATGGCGCTCCGAAATGTTTACCAAATCAAATTGCGAATACAACCACAACGCAAGATACGAACCGATGAACGCGTTTCGTATTTTATACGAAGTATTGAATTTATCATAACTCTTCGAAATCCGCTGCGGATTTCCTTCGTTCAAGTATTGCTGTTCTTTTTCGTTTGTGTCGAAAATAAAATACACTATTGCGGCGACATTCACAACAGTTGCAGACGTTAAAATATATCCTTTGCTTTGTTCGTTCATATACAAATGTCCCCAACCGGGAAGAAGAAGCGAACGAAGGAATGAAGAGGTTACAGAATCCGTTCCTCTGCGAATAAATACGAGCGTAGGTTTAGCCAAGGTGTCTTTTTTAGGTTCTTCATTACTGAGGAACGTGTCAGCAATTTGGAAAAAATCTCTTCGTACTTTTTCAAAAAACGTGATGATTTTTGGAGAAATGGAAACCGGATCCAATGCGTAATCTTTATTGAGTTTCAGAATTTCGACGAAGCATTTTCTCGCATCAATTTCCTGCGCAAGCGAATAATGAGCAACGCCGCTCATCGTGTATAATTCTATCGCTTCGTTCGCCGAAAGCGGAATGCTGCTCGAAAGAATTTGTTCGGAAAGCAGAGTAACACGGGAAAAATCAAATGATTCGTACGCTTGCCGAAGTTGTTGAAGAAAAAGAGAATCTTGCGAAAAACTTGTTGTGGAAAAAAAGAAAAATGTACAGAAAACAGCGAGAAGATGTTTGTTTTTCTGCGAAAGAACAGACACTCCTCGGAAGTGGTTGCATACGAAAGAGGCAAGCGGGAACATCATTTTTTTGAAAGTTGTAACGGCACTCATCAAGGCGAAAACGAGCAACATTTTATCGAATCAACAGCATCTTCCGCGAATGTGAATAATCGTTTGATTTCAGTGTGTAAATATAAATGCCGCTTGCAACGCTGTTCCCACCGTCGGCGCGCCAAATAACGTTGTGTGTTCCCGCTGAAAAATTCCCGCGTGCAAGATTTGCGACGTGTTTTCCTTCGAGCGAAAAAACGTCCAGTGAAATATTCTCTGTATGTTCCAAACGAAACCGTATCGTCGTTGTCGGATTGAACGGATTCGGAAAATTCGGAGAAAGTTCAAAATCGTTTGCGCGCACGTCCGGTTCTTGAAAATCTGTCAATGCTCGATACCTTTCGATGTGAGGAATAATAACTCCGTGCGCATTTGCCCCGCCGAAAACATAGATGTAGTCATTAAAAACAACAGCGCTGAATCGTCTGCGTCCGTATTGCATCTGCGGCCCCATCGTAACCGTTGTATCTGTGCCGAAACGAAGAACTTCCATAGAATTGAGCGCGCCGCTGACTTCATTATATCCACCGAGAATAAATATTTTGTTTTCACTCTCTATCCGAACTGCTCTTCCTCCTGCACGAGGAACAAGCAAACGACGGGGAAATTTTTTATAGATATGCGAATTGATATTGAATTGAAAAATGTCAGTTCGTATGCCGTTGTATTCTCCTCCGAAAACAAGAATAGTATTTCCCCGCGACGACGACATTTGATTTTCCGGCATCTCATTTCCGACGTATAAACTATCGTTTTTATATGTAACGGTTTTCGTCGGAATGTTATACTCGGCAACATACACTAACCGCGCAGAGGGTCTTCGGTCTAAATACAATCCGCCGAAAATATATAAGTTCTGATTGATGATAAGTCCTGTTGCATCCAAACGATTGAAAATACGGTTAGTATCGTAAAGCGTTACGTGCGTAGAATCTTCTTTGACGAACTTTTCCATCGTACTATCTCCTCGCCAAAAGTTAAATATTCCGCCGTGGATGTACACTTCATCATTGAATTTTTCCGCAACAAAGCGATAACGGTTTTTTCGCATGTGTCCGATAAATTGCCACGTTTTTGAATTGGGATAATATGCCTGTATTATATCCACGATGGATTGTGTTGAATCAGAATAGCCGCCGAAAAGATAAATGGTTGTATCAAGAACAATGGCTTCTGCTCCCGATACAGGAAATGGCATTTGACCAACAACTTCCCACGTTGTTCCCTGCGAAGAAAGAACGCCGTGAGCGAGGATAATTGTGAATACTATTTTTCGAATAAACGATGTCATACTACAACGACGTTACTTGCAATACTTGTGCCAAATATATTTCATCTTTCAAATTTATGCCGAATTTTCAATGTATCATTCTGCAGAACAACAATTTTTTGTTGCACCGGCGGAAACTTCGGATTGCGAAACGATAACGTATGTTCGCCGGGAAATAGTTTGAGCGGACGATTCAATGGTGTGTGACCGAAAAATTTTCCGTCGATGTACACTTCGCTCCAAGGAAAAACGCTACATTCCAAAAAACCGAACAGCGTATCCAGATGAATTTTTACCGATGCGACCTTCGATTGTACTATTCGAATGTTCTCGCTATAGGGAGGAAAATCGGGATGCGTGAGCATTATTTTGTGTTCGCCAACAGGAAGTACAATGTTTTTACTCAACGGCGTTGTTTCGATAAGTTGAGAATCCACGTAGATATTTGCCCACGGAAGACATTCAACAAAAAGTTCTCCCCAGTGCAATTCGGTATTGTTCGGTTTCGCTACATCAATAATTTCAACTCGCGGTTCTTTTTTCAATGTTGGTTGCGAAGGCGGAATAAATGGTTCTTCACGCCGTTCATTCTCTTTCAACGATGCTAAAGGAACACCGTTCGTGTTTTTCTGCGTATCTATGGTTCTTGTTTCGGAAATCGGCGATGGTTGTTTTGTTTCAATGCCGATTTGATTTTTGTTCCACAAAAGAAAAACTATCGGAAAGAGAAGCGTTCCCGAAAGAATGAACATTATTTTTTTTCTTCTTCCCATTGTTTTCCCCTGAATTGCAACAACGATTTTTTCACTTTCCGGTGTTTCTCCAAGTGAAAGCAATGCGTGTTCTGCATTTTCGTATCGCTCACGCGCATTTTTCCGCAGTAATCGTTGGAGCAACGGTTGTATTTCTTCAGGAAGAGAATGCAACTCGTTCAACAATCTCTCTTCATCAAAACGAATGATGTTGTTAATCGTAGAATTCACATCATTTCCCACAAACGGATTTTCTCCGGTGAACAATTCATACGCAACAATTCCTGCGGAGAATAAATCGCTTTGCGCCGTGAGCGTTTCTCCTTGAATTTGTTCCGGCGACATATAACTCGGCGTTCCAACGATGGAATATTGACTTGTCATCATCGTATCTTCCCGCGATAGCGCCAAACCAAAATCGCCGATTTTCAGTTGCAAATTGTTGTTCACGAAAATATTTTCCGGCTTGATATCGCGATGGATAATATGATGACGATGAGCGTTGTTTAATCCATGAAACAACTGAACAAGCAAACGCTTCTTTTCATCTACCGAAGTTTCCTTTTTTCCCAAAAATACGCGAAGGTTTTCGCTTTCAAAGTATTCGAATGAAATGTAAAAAAAGTGTTGATACATTCCGAAATCTAACACTTTAATAATGTTCGGATGCTCAAGTTTTGCGAGAATTTTTGCTTCTCGCTTAAATCGTTCGACAATTTGCTCATCAAGGAGCGTTTCCGTGTTCAACACTTTAAGGATAATTTTTTTCCCGAGAAACGTATGATGTGCAAGATACACCGCCGCGTTTGTATCTTTCTTAAAACAATCGAGAATTTCAAATTTCTCGAATAACAATTCGCGCGTATCCATTACGGCACTCCAATTTCTTTAAGTTTCATCTGCACCCAACGAACAGAAACGCCTAACGATTCCGCTGCCGCTGTTCGGTTTTCCCGAAAATCCTTGAGTCGCTGTTTCAGTATTTGCTTTTCTATATTTTCCAACGTTCCTTCGTACGAATCGCTTTTCCCTTCGTTTTCCAAAATGATGTGTTCTTCTTCAATTTTTCCCGCATCGCATAAAATCAGCGCGCGTTGAAGCACATTGAATAATTGACGAACATTTCCAGGGAAATTATATCGTTCCAGTTTCTTCATTGCATTGCTGGAAAACGTTATTGCTTTTCCACTGATTTGTTTTACAAAAAATGTTGCAAGGAGCGGAATATCGCTGCGTCGTTCGTGCAACGGCGGAAGCGTAATCGGAAATACATTTAAGCGATAAAATAAATCTTCGCGGAATTTTCCTTCGCTCACAAGTTGGCATAAATCTTTATTCGTTGCCGCGATAATACGCACGTTGATTTTTTTCACTTGTGTATCGCCTAAACGAATGATTTCTTTGTTTTCCAACACGCGTAAAAATTTCGCTTGTAACGCAGCGGAGATGTCAGCAATTTCATCGAGAAAAAATGTTCCCCCCTCGGCAACTTCGAGCAATCCTTTTTTGTCCGCAATTGCTCCGGTGAACGCGCCTTTTTTATATCCGAATAATTCGCTTTCCAAAAGATTGTCGGGAATAGAACCGCAGAACTGCGCCAGAAACGGTTTATCTTTTCGTTCGCTGAGTTTATGAATTGCCTGCGCTACCAAATCTTTTCCCGTTCCGCTTTCTCCCTGCAAGAGAACCGTGGTATCTTTGGCGGATACTCTGTGAATGATGCGCGCAAGTTCACGCATTTTTTCGCTTTCGCCGATGATGTTCGGAAGTTGTTCCGTTGTTTGAAGTTTGTTGCGGAGAATTTCATTTTCGTTTTGCAATAATTCGAGACGTTGAATTTTATCGAGCGACAACGAAACAAGATTTGCAAAAAAATTCAGGAAGAGTAAATTTTCTTCGGTAAATTCTTTTCTGTTCCGTTGACTATCGGCAAGAATTACTCCCCAGATTTCATCGTGGCGCAAAATAGGAACACCGATAACGGATTTTATTTTTTGAATTTGTATGCTGAGAAATTGCGAAACGTTCGGGTCGCTTTGAGCGTCGTGATAGAGAATCGGTTTTTTGTTCTGAATAACTTGCTGCAACACGCCGGAAGAAAATTGCGAAAGGTCGCTGAGGGTTTCTTTTCGGATATGGCGCGCAGAAATGATGGAAAATGTATGTTCCGTTTCGTTGTATTGAACAAAAAGTCCGCGTTCCGCATTCACTACGTTGATTACCCAATCGAGCGCATTTTCAACCAACGAATCTTCGTATGTTTGCGCATTTAGTAGTTGGCTCACGTTTATTAACGCTTCAAACTGTTCTTTCGTAAGTGTTTTTATTGCGGAAATATTCTTAAAAACTGTTTCTGTCATCGCTCAATTCTCTGCTCTCATTACTGAACAATAAACGATGCCGGCTTCGAGCGCGTTTTGTTCTTGAACTCATCAATTCCCCAAATCACCCAGAAAAATTCGTTCGTTGCACTTGTATCAAGCGAAGTTTCGATGTTGAAAAAAATACTGTCGCCGGAAATATTCGTCTTCGACCATTTCATTATCGGTTCAATCTCATCGGTATAAATTTCTATCGTATACGAAAATGCAAATCCCGGCGTGAACCGTTTCCAGCGAAGCGTTGGTGTTACCGTTACTACTTCAGAATTTTTCGGCGAAAGAATTTCGATCTCCTCTTTAATGATGCGTTTGACATTGGCGCTTCCGACAACAAACGCGGTTCCTCCTATTTCTTTTGCAACGAGCAGAAAATTTCTTCCGATAATGACATCGAACGAATTGAGATTTAAATCGAAATCGGAAAATGTTCCGGAAAAATGCGCCAAAGATATTTTCGATAATTGTTTTCGTATTTCCAATTCTTCATTGACGAGAAAAACAGAATCAATATTGTTGTCGTCGCTGATATCCGCTTCGACAATCAATTGATATTCCTTCGTATCTATGCCTCTGTTTTTTACGACGCTGTACATTATTACACTGTCAAGTTTGGGTAATGCGTTGAGATTTTTAATGACACCAATTTTTTTACTTCCGTTCCATTGAACGAAAAACGAATCTTGCGTGTAACCGTTTTTTTCAAAATACAACCAACCGTTTTTTGGTTCAAGATGTTCAAACGTAAATTTTCCGAATGCAGAAGAATACATAAACACATTAGTATTTTTCCAGTAAACACTTGCGCCCGCAATCGGCGTTGGTGGATTGGTGTTTGTTTGCACTGTTCCCTGAATTTGAAAAAGTTTATTTTCAGGATTTCCCGGGTCCAACGGATTATTGTGCGGCGCATTGCATCCGTAATACTGGAACAACGCAACGGTTAGAATTGTCAAAAAAGAAAACTTCATCGCGTGCAAAAATTTTCGCACTTAAATATCGAAAAATTCACGTGCATTTCTAAAAAGAGCAAACCTTCAAGGTTTGCAACCTGAACAACATTTGCACGAAATCGGATGATAATCTATGATGGTTCCGTAACGGTCAAATTCAAAATGACAGCATTGCAATAATTTTTCTTTCAGCATGTTGCGCGCGCGTTGCACACGGGATTTTGCTCCGGAAAACGAAATGCCAAGTTTTTTTGACAATGCGATTTGGCGCATCCTTTCGTATTCGACAAGAATCAAAGCTTCGCGATATGGCTCCGGTAATTCCTGTATCATTTCGCGAATACTGGTTTGCAGTCGTTCGGTTATACGCGGCTCTTCCGGCGTTTCTTCGATGTCGAATGATTCGTCATCAACATCTGTTGCAGTTTTCGTTGCGCGGAAATAATCAATGATGGCATTGCGCGTAATTTGAAATATCCACTGCTCGAGTTTTTCTTTGTCGCGCAATGTTTCCATTTTGTTATGAATCTTCAAAAACACTTCGTGCAGAATATCTTCCGCATCCATTGCATTATGAACTTTTGCGAATATCAATGTTCGCAACCGGTCGCTGAAGTTTTTATACAATAATGCTGTCGTATTCTGTTCTTTGCTCATATTTTTCAGCAACAATATAGAAGAACATAAGTGAAAGAACAATACAATCAATGCTTTGTGTACGCTTTGTTCCATATATCAACTGCAACGTTCGAGTGGCTTGTTCCCGCGTTTTCGTGTCGTCAATTTTTTATTTAGTTTTTTCCCGCATAATAGTATATCATCGTCCTGAAAAAAAATTGTATGTCCATCATTCATCGTATTTTATTAGTCGAAGACAATGATTTGGATGCGCAATTATTAGACCGCGAACTCAAACGCGCAGGTGTTGAGTTCACGATGCAGCGCGTACAAACAAAAGAAACATTCCTTCGCAAACTCCAAGAATTTTCTCCCACTACCATCATTTCCGATTACCATCAACCGACGTTTTCCGCGCTCGAAGCGATTACCCATATTTCCTCTGACATTACCGAACTTAAACTTATCGAAGAGCGATTATGAGAAAGCGAACTGAAATTCCGAACACTTACGGAATCGACAAACTCTGCCATCTTCATCTATCAGTGAGAAAAAATAAAATATGTGAATCCCGCGGCACAAATGCTGACAGGATATTCGAATGAAGAATTAATGCAAATGAACTTCTGTGACATTATGCACACGTATTTTCAGGAACTCGTGCGTGAACGCGGATTGAGACTATTACAAGGCGAATCGGTGCTGAACAGATACGAACTCAAAATTCGAACGAAGAAAAACGATGTTCGCTGGCTCGACTTTACTTCCAGTGTTACAGATACGAGGGAAGCATAGCCGCATTCGGAACCGCTTTTGATATTACCGAGCACGTCAAGGCGGAAGACGATGTGCGCTCTTCGTGGGAACAATTGCGGCATCTTTCCCATTGAAAGAAACGTTTTCCGAAGATGCCGCGATCGAGATTGTTGGAACGCATGCTTTTTCCTCTCTTTCAAACTTTGTAACTTTTCCGTGAAAAAATTTGAAATCGTGAACACAATTTCGGAACAACTCAAATCCGCGCGCGAGCATAAACAACTTTCGGTGAATGATGTTGCCGCGCTCACTCACATCAATCGTCGGTACATCGTAGCATTGGAAGAAGGAAATTTTGCCCTCATTCCCAAAGCATATCTCCGTTCATTTATACGCACGTATGCGAAAGAAGTTGGCATTTCACATGAAGCGATTATCTCCAAAGAAGAATATTCGCCGGCGGAAATACAATTACCTGCTACGCCTCCTCCCGTTGACCAAGTCGCCGCAATTATTGCAGAAAAAAAAGGTTTCGGAAAGAATGATGCGTCACACAAAAAAATGCCGCACCGGGATGTCCTCAAAGGCGTGGTGTTGTTTATTGTATTGCTTGGTGTTGTGTATGCGGTGACGCAATTCAATAGGTGGGAGAGTGCATCGAATATCAAGGCAATTCCTTTTCATGAAGTATTTGAAGAACGTGAACGCGTTGTTGAACACATAGACTCAATGCGGCTTTCTGCAACAGCAACGGATAGTGTTTGGCTGATTGTAAAAACAGATGGAAAACAAACAACGAAATCAATTCTCGGAAAAAATGAAAGCGCAACGTGGAGCGCAAAAGATAAGTTTTCCATCACGGCAAGCGACGCAGGAAAAATTCACTTCACGCTCAACAATCGTTACATCGGCGCATTGGGAAAAGAAGGAATGATTTTGCGCAATTCCATTCTCGATAAAGAAATGTTGAATCGCTTTGACGTAAAAGGAAATGTTGGAACGTTGAAAGAGGAAAAGGAAGATTCGAGTGCCGCAAATTAAAGAACCACAACGTCGCATCGAACAACTGCGCAAAGAAATTTTGTTGCACGATGAACGCTATTACGTTTTATCGCAGCCAACAATTTCCGATGAAGCGTACGATGCGTTGATGCGTGAACTGATAACTCTCGAAGAAGAATTTCCGGAACTGCAAACGCCCGATTCTCCTTCGTTACGCGTGGGGGGAAAACCGACGAAAGAATTTCCAACGCACATTCATTCATCGCCGATGTTGAGTTTACAAAACACGTACGATGAAAACGATATTCGTGATTTCGATGAACGAGTGAAAAAATTATTACCGAATGAAAAATTTCGTTACGTGTGTGAATTGAAATTCGATGGTGTTGCGCTTGCATTGCAATATCGCAACGGAATTTTGCACGCAGGAGCAACTCGCGGTGATGGAACACAAGGCGATACCATTACGAACAATGTAAAAACAATTCGCGCAATTCCGCTTTCTATTAAAGATGGACGCCACTTTCAAAGTGGTGTCCATCTCGACTTTGAAGTTCGCGGTGAAGTATTTATGCTCGGAAAAGATTTTGCCGCGTTGAATAAAGAGCAAGAAAAAAAAGGCGAGAAAACATTTATGAATCCGCGCAACTTTACTTCGGGAACGCTGAAAATGCAAGACCCGAAAATTGTTGCTTCGAGAAAATTGCAGTTCTTCGCGTATTATTTTTCTTCAAACAATACGAAAGAAAAATTTCATTCTGATAATTTAAAACTGTTGAAGAAACTTGGCTTTCCCGTGAATGAAGAATTTCGTGTTTGTAATTCGATTGATGATGTGCTTGCGTTTTGGAAAAGGTGGGAAGAAAAACGCGAAACGCTTCCGTACGATATTGATGGCGTTGTCGTAAAAGTTGATTCGCTCGCGCAGCAAGAAAAACTCGGAACGGTTGCGAAATCTCCACGTTGGGCTGTGGCGTTTAAGTTTGCTTCGCGAAAAGCAACAACGATTTTGAACAACATCACATTGCAAGTCGGACGACTCGGAACAATTACTCCTGTTGCAGAACTTCAACCGGTTTTTCTTGGAGGGACAACTGTTTCGCGCGCGTCGTTGTATAATGAAGATTACATTCGCGAAATTGATTGTCGGATTGGCGATACGGTCGTAGTCGAAAAAGGTGGCGATGTGATTCCGAAAGTTACTTCGGTTGTGTTGGAAAAACGAAATGCCAAATCGAAGCAATATAAATTTCCGTCGAAATGTCCCGAATGTAATTCACCGCTTTTCAAAAACGAGGATGAAGCGAATTATTTTTGCGAAAATATTGATTGCCCCGCGCAAATTCACGGGCGAATAGAACATTTTGCAATGCGCGGCGCATTGGATATTGAAGGACTTGGCGAAGCAGTTGTCGAAACGTTGCTCGAAAAAAAGTTTGTGAAAAATTATTCCGACATATACGAATTACACAAACACAAAGATGAACTTGCGCACATAGAACGTTGGGGAGAAAAAAGTGTTCAGAATCTTTTAGACGGAATTGAGTTGAGCAAAGCAAAACCATATCATCGCGTGTTGTATTCGATGGGAATTCGGCACGTGGGAAATACGATTGCGCAAAAACTTGCTGAGCAATTTTCTTCGATTGAAGAATTGGAACAAGCAACACAAGAGCAATTGCTCGAAGTCGAAGACATCGGACCAAAAATTGCAGAAAGCATCGTAAACTTCTTTTCACAAAAACACAACAGAGAAATTGTCGAGCGATTGAAAAAATTCGGGTTGCAACTTTCACAAGACAAAAAGAAAGTTACAGGAAAATTTTCCGGGAAAACTTTCGTGCTTACCGGAACACTTCCAACGTTGAAACGTGATGAGGCAAAAGAAATGATTGAAACAAACGGAGGAAAAACTGCTTCAAGCGTTAGTAAGAATGTTGATTACGTTGTTGTCGGCGAATATGCCGGTTCAAAATTAGACAAAGCAAAATCACTGGGAATAATAACAATTGACGAAGAAGAATTTTTGAAAATGGTGAAATGAGAAAATCCAAAACTCAAATTCCAAATGACAAACAAATTTCAAAACGCAAACATCAATAATAATATATTTTACTTGTTGTTTCTGACTAATTACCATTTACAAATTACCAATTACTAAACGTGGTAGATAGCGTTCAAGAAAAAATACAACACGTTCGCAAATGGGCAGATAAAGTAACGGTGGTTCACGCATTTACCGATATGCTGAAATTTGCCGGACTCAAAATTTCGCAGGTAAAGTTTCGTAAATTGAAAGAGGATGTTCGCGCGTTTACAAACTTTTTTACCAATGCGCAAAGCATTCTCATTATTCTCCCAACGGAATATAATGCCGCAATCGCCGCGGGAAAAAGTTTACAATTTCTTGAAACAGAACTTTCGCGAATGAACGTTACGTATGTGGATTTTCTCAATCTTCCGCGAACGAAACAGGAATTTGCATTTTTCGATACAATCTTTTTTTCTCCGTCGGATAAAAACCGTTTCGGGATTCCGAAAGAAGAATTTCTGCGCAAAGTAAAAAAGAAAAAATATGATGTTGCGCTCGATTTAAACTGCAATTTTGAACTTGCCCCTGCGTATATTTGCAAATCATCGAATGCAGTTTACCGAGTCGGTTTTTTTTATCAGCAGTCAAAACCATTTTACAATATATTTTTCAACGCAACGAAACGCGATTCAAAATTACACCAAGCAACATACGACTGGCTCGTGCACTGTTTGAAAATGTTTTAAAAGATTTCTGAATGATGGAGTCCATTTTTTTTATATACTTTGATGAAGACTTGAAATTCTCGTGGTAAAAAAACGAAGTGAACTCCATCTCAATTATTTAAGAAAAAAACTATGAACCTTAATTTCTCTCTCGAAACCAAAGACGAAAAAACTATTCTTTCTCTCTATGAATCGAAACTCGATACCATAGTTTCGCATTATCTCAAAGCGGAACTGCTTGTTGTGTGCAAAGAAGATAAAGTGCAAACTCTTGTCCTTGATTTAACTGATGTGCAAGAAGCCGATGAACACGGTTTAAGCGCGCTTCTTTTTACCAAACAACTTTCAGAGGAGTACGATTTTGATTTGCGTCTTGCCGGTGTAAATCACGATATCATCGAAACAATGCAGGCAATTATGATGGACCAATCGTTTGCGTTTTATGATTCACTCGAAGAAGCGATGGAAGAATGAAGCATTTTACATTTTATATTTTACATTGAGTATTGAAAAAAAAATTTCAGTTGGAATCAATGTTCAATAAAAAATGTAAAATATAAAATGAACTCAATGGGCTTTGCAACTCTCGACTACCTCATCGTTGCGCTGTATCTCATCGGCGTAACAATTGCGGGAATAATTATCGCCGGCAAACAAAAAACTTCGCGCGATTATTTTCTTGGCGGAAAAGAAATGTCGTGGTGGTCGGTAGGATTTTCGATTGTAGCAAGCGAAACTTCTACGCTCACCTTCATCAGTATTCCCGGACTTGCATACAAATCCGATATGCACTTTCTCCAAGTTGCGATTGGATATTTTATCGGTCGCCTTCTCGTCAGTTTAATTTTTATTCCCGCATATTACAACGGCGATTTGGAAACTGCGTACGATTTTCTCGGCAAGCGTTTTGGTTTGCCGCTCAGAAAATTTACGTCGTCGGTGTTTATCGTTACGCGCGTTCTTGCTTCCGGCGTTCGACTTTTCGCAACAGCAATTCCCGTTCATCTCATCACCGGTTTCGATTACACCACAAGTATTTTTCTCATCGGAATTTTCACACTTGCGTACACATATCTCGGCGGTTTGAAAGCCGTTGTTGCGATGGATGTTGTGCAATTGTTCATTTATCTCGGCGGCGCTGTTGCTTCGATGTTTTTGATTCTCCAACATTTACCGAATGGATTTTCCGATGTTATTCATTTCGCAACGTTGAACGGAAATAAATTTGAAAT
>VGWC01000066.1 GCA_016873775.1 Ignavibacteria bacterium
CGAAGAAGGCGTTGCGCCGATTGTAAAACTTCTGAAAGAGTACAACGAAATTTCCGAAAAGTTTTCTGACCCCGATGCCGATTTCGATAAACTCCTGGAGAAGCAAGGAAAACTGCAAGAGCAAATCGAACATTTGAACGCGTGGGATATTGACAGCAAACTCGAACAAGCGATGGATGCGTTGCGTTGTCCCGATGGAGATACAAAAGTTTCTGTGCTTTCCGGCGGCGAGCGAAGACGTGTTGCGTTGTGCAGATTGATGCTGCAAGAACCCGATGTTCTTTTGTTAGACGAGCCAACAAATCATCTCGATGCGGAATCGGTTGCGTGGCTCGAAATGCATTTGGCGCAATACAAAGGCACGGTGCTCGCCGTTACACACGATAGATATTTTCTCGATAACGTTGCGGGATGGATTTTGGAATTGGACAGAGGCGAAGGAATTCCGTTTCAAGGAAATTATTCTTCGTGGCTCGAACAAAAATCTGCGCGATTGGCTGTGGAAGAAAAACAAGAATCGAAACGACAGCGTGTGCTTGCAAAAGAATTAGAATGGGTGCGAATGAATCCGAAAGGACGACACGCAAAAAGCAAAGCGAGAATTGCGGCGTACGAAAAAATGCTTTCCGAACAACTCAACGAGTCGAGTCTTCGACAGGAAAAGCGCGATGAGGAAATGGAAATTTATATTCCGCCGGGACCACGACTTGGCGAACTTGTGATTGAAGCAAACAATATTTCCAAAGCGTACGGCGATAATTTATTGTACGAGAATTTGAGTTTCTCACTTCCCGCTGGCGGAATTATCGGCATCATCGGTGCAAACGGCGCGGGAAAAACTACGCTCTTCCGAATGATTACGGGAAAAGAAAAACCTGATAGCGGAGCAATCACCATCGGCGAAACGGTGAAACTTGCGTACGTTGACCAAAGCCGTCCACTCGATGCGAATAAAAATATCTGGCAAGAAATTTCCGGCGGCGAAGATGTGTTGAAGTTGGGAAATCGTGAGGTGAATTCACGAGCGTACGTTGCGCGATTTAATTTCAGCGGAAGCGACCAGCAAAAACTCACGAGCCAACTTTCCGGCGGTGAGCGCAACAGAGTTCATCTTGCAAAAATGTTGAAGGAAAGCGCGAACGTTCTTCTTCTCGACGAACCGACGAACGATTTGGATGTGAACACGTTACGCGCGTTAGAAGAAGCGTTGACGAATTTTGCCGGTTGCGCCGTTGTTATTTCGCACGATAGATGGTTTCTGGATAGAATTGCCACGCACATTCTCGCGTTTGAAGGCGAAAGCAATGTTGTGTGGTTCGATGGAAATTATTCCGAGTACGAAGAGAACAGAAAAAAGCGGCTTGGCATTTCCGCCGACCAACCGCATCGGATTAAGTATAAGAAGTTGGGGAGGGGGTAGAAGGTAGCAGCTCTCTAACTAATTTTTTTATAGACGGTTGTTTTGCTCTTCAATCATTCAAGTGAAACCACTGTTCATCTGTTAATGATGTAAGATAATTCGTAATCTCTGCAAGTCATATATGTGCTTCTGGTGAAAGTTAATTTCCATTTTAATGTTTCGTCAATTCCTTAGTCTTTGGCTTGCATTTAATATTGTTACGCCAATAATTTCTTTCTTTTCGTAACGGAAAATAATTTCATCTTCCGTCATTACAGAGTCGTCGTCGCGGTTTGGAAATTAAAATGAAATTCCTATCTTTTCGCCGTTAAAAAATTCCATCTATGCTAACTTCGCTAGAAACCGAACTCTCACGCCGTCAATTTCTTTCCAATGCTGGAAAAGGAATTGGACTTGCCGCGTTTTCTGTTGCTTCTGTGTCTTCACTTCTCGAACAACTGTACGCGGCAACAAAATCCGTTGAACATCTTTCTCCTGAACAAACTGCGATGAATGAAGATTTCTGGTTCGAAATTCAACAAGCGTTTTCAGTTACACGCGGAATTACGAACTTAAACAACGGCGGCGTTTCTCCTTCGCCCAAAATTGTTACTGAAGCATTGATACGCTACATTTGGGAACAGGAAGATTGCACTGCGTACACAATGTGGCAAATTCTCGAACCACAGTGCGAAACAATTCGTACAGGACTTGCAGATGTGTTCGGATGCGACCGAGAAGAACTTGCCATTACGCGCAACGCATCGGAATCGCTCGAAATTTTATTGATGGGAATGGATTTGAAAAGCGGCGATGAAATTCTCTCAACAACGCAAGATTATCCGCGAATGTTGACAACGCTTCGACAAAGAGAGTTGAGAGAAAATATTTCTTTGAAACTGATTAAAGTTCCGATTGCACCGGAAAACCTTGACGACATTGAGCAAAAATTTATTGACGGCATTACACCAAAAACAAAAGTAATTTTGATTTCGCACGTAATCAATATTACTGGACAAATTCTTCCGGTAAAAAAAATCTGCGATTATGCGAAGTCCAAAGGCATAGAAGTCATTGTTGACGGAGCACATTCGTTTGCGCATTTTGATTTTAAACAGAAAGATTTGAACTGCGATTATTTCGGAACGAGTTTGCATAAATGGCTCTATGCGCCGAAAGGAACGGGACTTCTCTACGTGAAGAAAGAAAAGATTGAAAAAATCTGGGGACTTTTTGCAACGGAGAAAACACAAGCAAAAGATATTCGCAAGTTTGAAGAAATCGGAACACACTCTGCCGCGCCGAAACTTGCAATCGGTGAAGCATTATTATTTCACAACGGCATTGGCGCAAAACGAAAAGAGGAGCGTTTGCGTTACCTCTCGCGCTATTGGATGAATCGTTTGAAGGATTTATCGAATGTTCGTTTTCATACTTCGTTCGACGCAAATCAATCGTGTGGAATAGCAACCGTAGAAATTGTTGATGTAGATATTGCTGCATTGTATAGTTATTTAATAGGAACGCACAAAATTTACACAACAACAATTAACCACGAAGAATTTAAAGGAATTCGAATCACGCCGAATGTGTACACTACGCTGAAAGAACTCGATAGATTTTGTGACGTGATGGAAACTATTGCTAAAAATGGTTTGCCGAAAAATTAATGTGTTCATAAAAAAATTTAGCGAGTCACTTTTCTAAAAACGAAAATTCCTTATCTTCTCCCCAAAATTTAATATCGAGAGTTTAACGAAAGAATTCTATGGATGCAACTTGTCCCTTTTGCGGTGGAACGGGTTTTCGTGAATCGCACACACAGTACGTTTTTGAACATAAAGTCTATTCTCTCATTGTAGAAGATGTACCGTGCAATCAATGTGAGTATTGCGGCGAACGATATTTCACGAAGGATTCCGCCGAACTCATTCAAAAAGCATTTATGAATAAATACTTTATTGTAAAGGGGAGAAAAAAAAGATGATACGCTTTCAACAGCAATAAATTTCTACGTGGTTGTTCAATGTCTATCTCGTAATAACGCTGAAACGGTATATGATTTCCGGATAAGTTTCATTTCTATACTTCTTTTTTTGTGTTGACGACAAAAACACCTCTCCTTCGTTTATTACCGTTCCTCTTTTTCTTCGCATACGTTTTTTCCCCAACAACTACCGCATCACAACCTGTTCGCTGGAATATCAAAGTGCGTGGGAGCGGAACAACACTTGCACTTCATCCCAACAATTCATCAACAGCATACGTTGAAGGCGATTCTGGAAAATTTCTTATTACGCGCAATGGTGGAAATACGTGGAACATTGCCGGAAATTTTCCGGTGTCAAATGTACGGCAAATTGTAATTCATCCGCGAGATACTGCAACGATATTTTGTGCTTCAGCAACCGGAGGATTATTTCGAAGCACCGAAGAAGGAACGGAATGGATTGCCGTGATTACTAATTTTGGTATCGAAGGAGAAAGCATAGTTTTCGACCCGTTTCATCCCGATACAATGTATGCGGGAAATGTATTAGACGGAAAAGTATTCAAGAGTTTCGACAGAGGAATCCATTGGAATGAAATTGGCGACGCTGGAACAACAATAACATCATTGGCGATTCGTCCTGATAGCGTGAATGTCCTTTATGCGGGTACTGAAAACGGAACAATTTCCCAAAGTACCGATTTTGGAACAACGTGGATAAATATTTTATTGACAACTTCTTCTTCGGTTCCAAGTATTGTGATTAGTTCCGTTAATCCGCTCATTGTTTTTGCTGCTGCAACCGAACCGGTTTTTTCTGGTGTTTGGAAAACAACAAACGGAGGAATACATTGGTTTCAAACTCCCATTATTCCAAGCGGACATACTTCTGTAGGTTCATTAGCGGTTCGCAATGATAATCCCGATATTGCGTACGCTGGTACTTTCCATGAAAACAATGCTTCAGTGTATAAAACTTTCAATGGAGGAATAACATGGAATGCATTACAGAATGGAATTGAACCGTTAAGTAATATTACTTGTATCAAAGTTCATCCGATGGATTCTGCAAAAATATGGTGTTCAATGATAAATACTACCAGCGGCGTCTATCGTTTGGAACCGCCATCTTCTTGCATTCGCGGATTGGTGAAAGATTACAAGACAGGAGATGCTGTGAAGAACGGTTTTATTACGATTCTTTCCACACAAGATACAATTCAACTTGAAGAAACAGACGGTGCGTTTGAATTTTCATTGTATGATATAGACTCAACATTTACCACCTCCGTTCACGCAGAAGCATATCCATTTTATTTGTTCAACACCAGCGTAACATTTTTTCCTGATTCAATCGTACATCAAGATTTGCTGTTGAAAAAAATTCCGACAAGTTACATTACGGGAAGCGTACGGGATTCCAACGATAATATTTCACTTGTTTCCGATGTGCGACTTTTTTTGAAAACATCGCTGGGAAGTTATTCAATTTCAAGAACAACGGATGAAAACGGAACATTTTGGTTTGATAGTTTATATATCACGCATCCGCCGATTGTTGAATACCAAAAAATTGATGTTCATCCGCATCAATTGCCGTATCTCGATACAACGTTGCAACCACTTGTTCTTGATTCCACAGGAATGATACGCAATGCGTACGTAAGCAAGGCGGATGTGTTTCTCGTTGGCGCAGATAGCACCAATTATTTTTCCTATTATATAACGGCATTTCGCGATGTAGGATTGTCTTCATACCGATGGAACGTTTATCAGCGTGGACCTGCGCCGTTTGCACAGGGAAAATTGTTTCGGAAAAATATCGTCGTGCATTTTACTGGAAACAGTAACACATCATTTCTCGAAGAAGAACTTGTCGAATTGCAAACATATTTATCTCTTGGCGGTAATCTTTTTTTTACGGGACAAAATATCATTGAGAGTAATGACTCATCGGTGTTTTTTACGAATGTACTACCAACATCATTTATGGGAAACAATTCTTCAACCATCTGCAAAAGTATATTTCCTCACGAAATTTTCGGAACGATGCAATTTCCCACCGTAGGGTCCGGCGCAAATAATCAAACATCGCGCGATAATCTCGATACGAGTAATATTCGTGTGCGCGCTGTTCTTGGATATGGAAACGACGCATCGTTAGGAGTTGCGGGAATTCGCGCCGATAGTATCGGAAATGTAAAAAGCAAAGTAATGTTTTTCGGCTTCGGATTTGAAGCGATTGGTAATGCGCTTACAAGAAAGCAAATATTACAGCGCATTGTACAGTATTTTTTGGATACCGTTCACTCCGACGTTCGCGAAAATTTGTTGAATGTCCCGAACGGATTTTCTTTGGAACAAAATTTTCCCAATCCGTTCAATGCAAGCACGAAGGTGGAATTTCATGTCTTCAAAAAAGAATTTATTCGTTTGCGAATTGTTGATATACTCGGAAGAGAAATTGCTACATTGGTCAATGAACAGTTGCCTCCAGGAAAATATTCAGTTCGATGGGTTGCGGATAATGTTTCTGGCGGCGTGTATGTTCTTACGATGAATTCGGATTTTTTTTCTGTAACAAAGAAACTTCTTCTTCTCAAATAATGTGCGCGTATGCTCAACACCAACGACGAAGAACTCCTGTATTATCATCCTCAACATTATGACCAGCGATATCGTAATTTGGTAGAAGATATACCGTTCCTTGTTCGTCAGGTAGAAAAATCCGGAACGCCCGTTTTAGAATTAGGATGTGGAACAGGGAGGATTCTCTTTCCCCTTGCAGAAAAAAAATTTTCAGTAACAGGAATTGAAGTTTCTCATGCGATGTTGAAACGCGCGAAGCAAAAAGCAAAAGAGAAAAAACTTTCTGTTGAATTGATGCAAGGAGATTGCTGTAATTTTTCGCTTGGAAAAAAATTTCAAACAATTCTTCTTTCGTTTAATTTTATTGCGCACTTGCGGGATAATAACCGTTTCGCAGCGTGTTGTTCGTGTATTCAAAAACATCTTGCGCAAGGAGGAAAAGTAATTATTGATTATATCAATCCCGACGTATTGGCGCTTGCAATTGCAAACAGACGGATTGAAAATGTTGTTGAATATCCACATCCAGAAAAAAAAGGAATCGTCAAAGTATCCGTTTCGAACAACTATGATGCCGCAACGCAAATTAATCACATTTACTGGCATTATACGTTTGAAGGAGAAGAGGAAGAATGTATTGACGATGTGCAAATGAGAATTTATTTTCCTTTGGAACTTGATGCGTTTCTCCAGTTCAACGGATTTACCATTGAAGAAAAGTACGGCAACTACGACGAATCTCCCTTCATTTCATCATCGCCAAAACAATTGTTCGTTTGTTCGCTGGAAAGGAACAGGACATAATGTAAAATAATATTCTATACTGCTTGTTCGTGACGGGGAAAAAATATATTTTGTGCGTGAAAAATGAAACGGCTTATACAAAACTTTTTAAAGATAATCATTGTATCCTGTTATGTCATTCTAATGTATGCAGGTTATTGGGAAGCAATGAAAAATCTTCTCTTTAGCGGAGAAAAGCCGTATACGTTAACTTCAAAAAAACCCTATCATCCTTTTGAAAAACGTTATTACTCCGTGGAAATTAAACACGTTACTCAAAATCTACGGTTCGATTTCACTCCACAAGAAGTTTCAACTAACGCTCAACAGATTGTTTTATGTTATGTTGAATATTTACAGAACAATTATCAGGTACATTATTCTTCACGAACAACTCCTTCACATTTCACCCCCCGCGCTCCCCCTCTTTCCTAATTCTCTTTTTAAACACATCTGGAATTCACAGAAATAACTTTTTTACTCATTGTTCCGATGAATCATTAAGTTGATTTCTCTTTATTCATTCTATTTGGAGAATTATATGTCTAAAAATCAATTCAACATATCTCAAAACGAGCAACAAAACCAAGAATCATTTCCTGTGGTGCTGATAATTATTCTTCTCGGCGTATTAGGAATTGCGATCTCGCTCATAAATTTTACTTAAAATGAAATGGTAAAAAAAAAATACCGAAATTTCTAGTTGGAGACCAGCAACTTTTGAAATTGCCGTACTTCCTTTATTAACGTTGAACAAAGGGAGTCAACGTTCACTGTAATATCGTCTGCATTTTAATAAACGTTCATTATGATATCCGTTATTATCCCTGTTCTTAATGAAGAACGAACAATCAGCAAAGTAATTAACACAGTTAAAAACGCTCAGCAAGTTGATGAAATAATAGTGGTTGACAATAAATCTATTGACAATACCATTCAGAAAGCAAAAAATGTAAAATGAAAATGTTACACTTCATCCTCGCAGTTTATCCAGTAATACATTCAAAAGCAGAGTTTCTTTGTCAGAAAGATTCGAAAGAAATTTTTCAAGCGCAATTCGCTTTTTGTCAATTTGTTTTAACAACGCCAATCCTTTCTTGGAAATACCAACATTAACGGCGCGTCTGTCGTGATGACACGTGCAACGCACAACAAATTCTTTTTTCAGAAGTCTATCAACTAAGCGCGACGCATCGGACATTTTATCGAGCATGCGTTCTTTCAGAAAATTTATCGTTGCGGCTTTCGGATGTTGCCCTCGAAGGATGCGAAGGATGTTGTATTGTTGTTCCGAAATACTATACTCTTTTAAAAAGTCGCGTTGAAACGATGCGAGCCACGTTGTCGTAAAAATGAGGTTCACGGCAAGTTTTTCGCGTTCGCTGGCAAATGGTTTTGTTTGCAGGATTTCGTCTTCTAATTTCATATAAAAAATGAAACAGAGTTCGCTGAAAAAACGAACTCCGATATTTATAGATTATTTTTTTTCGCTTTCGGGTTTCTCTTTTACGATTTCAATGTTGGCGGTAAAGTTCACTATATCGCCGACAACCAAACCTCCCGTATCCAGTTTGTTGTTTGCGGACAAACCAAAATCAAAACGATTGATGTTTCCCGTAATTTTAAACCCCGCGTGTTCGCCTCCCCACGCAGTAACAATGCCGCCGAATCGAACATCCAGTTCAATGGATTTCGTAATGCCGTGAAGCGTTAAATCTCCTGAGAGGTTGAATTTTTTGTCGCCGACTTTTTTCATTGAAGTACTTTTGAATGTAATTTCAGGAAATTTTTGTGCGCCAAAAAAATCATCGGATTTCAAATGTTCATCTCGTTTTTCGTTGTTGGTATTGATGCTGTTCACATCAATCGAGAACTCGATTTCGCTGTTGACAAAATCGTCCGAAGGAGATGAAATGCGCGCATCGAATTTTCCGAAATTGCCTTCCACTTCGGATATGACCAAGTGGCTTACAGAAAAACGAACACTACTGTGTGTTTTATCGAGTTTCCAAACGATTGGGGCTGCCGAAAAAAGCATTGTTGGTGCGATGAGTAATGAGAAGAATACAAAGAGTGATTTCATAAGAGAATTTTATTATAGGTTGTTAACGTTATGAGTTTTAAAAAATTATTGCGGCAAAATATATGTTAAAACATTAAATGTTGCAACATATAAAAGAAATTTTTTTGTGGAACCTAAATTCTCTCCTATCTTTTACCGTAATTTTTGTTCCATCGTTTTACAAGACTTCTTCTGTATGAAATTCCCAATCCCCTGGCGAGTAAAATTAGAAAAAATTACGGAGGCGAAAATTGTGGATGTTCCGGTCAAATGGCAAAAGCAATACGGCTCCGGAAAGATGATAATTGCAAAACCTCTCGATGTGGATGCGCTCATTCGAAAAGTGCGAAAAGGTAAGTTGGTAACCGTGCAGTTATTGCGAAAAAAAATAGCAAACGATTATTCGAAAACACATAATGGTCTCGAAGTTGTAACGTGTCCGCTTACAACGGGAATTTTTGTTCGCATAATTTCTGAATGTGCGAACGAAGATTTACAACAAGGAAAGAAGAACGTAACACCGTATTGGCGCGTGGTAAAAGATGGTGGGAGTTTGTTTGAAAAACTTCCCGGTGGAATAATGTTGCAGACGGAAAAATTATCGTTGGAAGGATTTACGTTTGAACACAAAGGAAAAAAAATAAAAGTGCAGAACTTCGAATCGAAATTAGTAACCTTTTAAAATTGTTCACGCTTATGTTTATCACTCTTCTTGCTGTAAATTTTCTCCTTGCCTTTGCAATAAGTTTTCTCATTGTTCGGATATTTAAGAAACCGATAGATGCGATTTTACAACGATTAATTTCTGAGGAGATTTTTTCTGCTTGGAGCAAATACATCAAGTTTGCAATTTACGTTGTTGGCGTTTCGGGCGGGGTTCGCGTTTGGGATTTGGAAAAATATATTACGCCTCAAAATGAAAAAAGAGAAGTGGTGCAACTCATTCAAGAACGTTGGATTCTTGAAATTTATCGTACGATTATTGAAACGATGCAAAGTATTGCGTGGATGTTGCTTGTCTTTTTCATTTTCGCACTGCTTGCGTTTGTTGTTGTCAAAGGAATGGAATTGCGAAACAAACAGAAAGAGCAACAATAATTTGTAGAACAATCAAACATGAAAAAAATCTCTGATTTACTTTTCAGAATTGAAATCTTGTAACTTTTTTTGGAAAGTGGAGTAAGGTTTTCAACTGTTTTTTTTAAGATTTTTATGTGAAATAAAAGAATGCAAGAAAGTTTTTCGGCACGTTGTTTGCACTTATCCAAAAAGCAAAATACTTCTTTGAGCATAAAGTGAAAAAACAAATCAAAAAAATATTAGTGCCGACTGATTTTTCTGAACTTTCATTCGTTGCATTGCCTTACGCTGAAACGTTTGCAGAAATGTTTGATGCTGAAATTATTTTGTTACACGTGATAGATAGCGACCCTACGCTCGCATATCGCACCGTAGATTTAAAATCGGAAACTGTTTTACGGAATTTTGAAATCAACGCAGAGAAAGAGTTAATGCGGATGCGAAAAGAACGCATCGCAAGTACGTGTAACGTTACTGAAATAGTGCGTCGCGGAAATTCGCACAAAGAAATTGTAATGTACGCAAATGAGCATTCGATAGATTTAATCATTGTCGCAACACACGGACGAACAGGTCTTTCGCATATATTAATGGGAAGCGTAGTCGAAAAAGTCATTCGCCATTCCGTTGTTCCTGTGCTAACAGTAAAACCTTCGGAAACGCAAGAACCATTTATGGAAAATGAAAATTGGTAGACATTTTTTCGTTTCACAACGAATTCGAGTTTATTATTTTCCTCTCAAGGGAAATGGTAAAAACATAATTCACAATTCATAGTAACCTTAATTAAGGAAAAAAAATAATTATGAAAAAACTCTTGATGAACACAGTTATTTTCAGCATTCTTTTTGTTGCTTTTACAGGCAATTTCCGCGCGGAAGAAAAGAAAGTAGAAAATAAATTTGTGGGAGTAAAGCAATGCGGAATGTGTCACAAAACAGATAAGCAAGGAAAACAACTTGATATCTGGCAAAAGAGCAAGCACGCAGAAGCGTATAAAGTACTTACCACAGATGAAGCCAATAAAATTGCTAAGGAAAAAGGATTTGATAAACCAGCGGTAGAAGTACCAGAATGTTTATCATGTCATACTGCAGCAAACGGTGTGGATGCCAAACTCATTGATAAAACATTTGATGTGAAAGATGGCGTTCAATGCGAAGCGTGTCACGGCGCAGGTTCTGCTTATAAAAATCTTTCTGTAATGAAAGACAATGCAAAAGCAGTTGCAGCGGGAATGACGGAATATAAAGACAATGCTGCAATCGAGAAATATTGCAAAACTTGTCATAACGAAAAAAGCCCCACGAAGAAAGAATTTAAGTTCGCTGAAATGTGGGAAAAAATAAAGCATCCTGTTCCCAAGGCAGAAGAAAAGAAATAAAAAAAACGTGCTAAGTACTTAGCACGTTTTTTTTGAAATAATTTTCTGGCAAAAGAAGATATCTTCTCTTCTTTTATGAATGTAGCGGGGACAGAAACAAAAGGAAAATTACAACTTTATATCGCATTTTTACAATGAAATTAAAGTAAAAAGGAGACACTATCGCACAGCAATGGCAAATATTTTTACAAAAGCACTTGTACTTCAACAAAATAAAGTTTATATTCTAAGTAGAGACAGATAACAACTGTCTTCCTCTCGACAACCTCCGACAACAAGAAAAATAAGACAAAGAAAGACACCTTCGGTAAATAGCCGGAGGTGTCTCTACGTGGAACTCGTTAAGAGTTTTACACTACACTCCCCCGACAACTCTCGCAAAAAAAGACAACTGACAACTTCTGACAACAAGTAAAATTTAGACAAACAAATTTTATTCGTTTTCATTTGTATAAGTGAAAATGAAATTCACAATTTATTACGGAGGTTTTCCTAATGAAAATCAAACTATCGTTGGGTAGCAATACACTTAATGCCCAGCAGGCAACGCATTTTATGTGCGAATCAGTTGACCTTTCTGAACTCAAAGGTAAAATTACAGAATACAATTACAGTTTAATAACATGGAAAATTGACGAGCAATCGAAAGATGATATATTCAATCGCAAACGGCTCAGCAATAACTTTGAATCAGCATCGGGTATTGTTGTTGATATTGATGAAGGAATAACGGTTGAAGAGGCGAGAGTTCGTTTAAGAAATGAACGATTGAATCACGTCATCATCACGAGTAAATCGCATCAGAAAGTAAAAGGAGATTCACCAGCATGTGATAGATTTCATATACTGTTGTTCTTTGATACAGAGACGACAAGTGCAGAAAAATATAAAGCAGCGTATCAGAAGTTGCTTGGCATTTTCCCGGAGATGGATACGAGCGTAAAAGATTTAGCACGATTTATTTTTGCAAGTCCGACAGATGCAGAGTATTGGGAATACTTCGATGGAAAGTTTATTGCTGTTAATGAATTAGAAGAAATTTCTGACGAAGAACGTTCTGCAATTAGTTCACGAAATATCTTTGATTTTTCTCCTGAACAAATCGTAACACTTTCTTCTGGAGAGCAAGTAAAGATAATTGACATAGAAGGAAAACATCCGTGTCATTGCATACGACCGGAACATCCAGATAAACACCCTTCTGCATTTGTGCAATATGTTGCAGAGAAGGATAAACATATGTTTTATTGCAGCGCGTGTGGATGGACAGGATGGTGTTCGGTAACGCGATTTGAGTATATGCTTTCAATGAAGATGAGGGACTTTTATTTCTT
>VGWC01000067.1 GCA_016873775.1 Ignavibacteria bacterium
GAACTTGTCGTGTTGAGCGCAATGGAGCGAAGCGAAATGAAGTCGAAACATTATTTCAATATTTCTTCAACAAACTTTTTAAAACTTTTTAACACTCCATCCAACTTCGCAACATCTTTTCCGCCCGCAGTTGCGAGGTGAGGTTTTCCACCGCCGCCGCCGCCAAGTTGTTTTGCGAGTTCGCCGACAATTTTTCCCGCTTGCAATTTTTTTTCTTTGATAACGTCATCGGTTACAACGCAGACGAGAGAAACTTTTTCGTCAATTACAGAAGCAAGAACTCCAACACCGTTTTTCATTTTCTCGCGCAACATATCGCCGAGATTTTTTATTTCTTCGCTGTCGCTCACAGTAACTTTTTCCGCAATGATTGCAATGCCGTTATGCAACGTTGCATTTTTTACAAACGTATCGAGCATTGTTCCGGCAGAGAGCAAACGATACTTGCTCAATTCTTTTTCGAGTTTCTTTTTCTCTTCGATAAGTTGTGAAATTTTTTCTGCAACAAAATGATAATCAACGTTGAGTAATTCCTTCGAGCGTTCAAGAATATTCATTCTGTCGCGCACAAAATCATCAACGGTTGTTCCCGTGATTGCTTCTATTCTTCGCACACCACTCGAAATACTCGTTTCGCTCAGCAGTTTGAAGTAACCGATTTCGCCCGTTGCTTTCACGTGCGTTCCACCACAAAATTCCAAACTGAAATCGCCGAACTGCACCACGTTCACATTGTCGCCGTATTTATCGCCGAAGAACATCAGCGCGCCCATTTTTTTTGCATCATCAAATGGAATGTTGCGATGATGTTGCAAAGAAATATTCTCACGAATTTTTTCATTCACGATTGTTTCGATGTCGCGCAATTCGTTTTCAGAAAGTTTATTGTAATGATTGAAATCAAACCGCAAACGATTCGGTTCAACAAGCGAGCCGGCTTGATGCGCGTGCGTTCCAATTGTTTTTCGCAATGCAGAATGAAACAAATGTGTTGCGGTGTGATTGCGCATTATCGAATATCGGCGCGGTTTATCAACGCTTGCAAAAACTTTTTCTGTTTCAGAAATTTTTTGGAGCGTTTCTTTCGTAACATGGTAATGCAAATTATTATTCTTCACTACGTCAATGATTTCGATTTCCTTTCCATTGATTTTCAGAAACCCAGTATCACTCACTTGTCCACCGGATTCAGCGTAAAATGGAGTTTCTTTCAAAAGAAATTTTTGAGAGTCGCAATACAAAACGTTTGTTTCTATTTCGAGTGCATCATACGTAAATCCCGTATGTTCTTCTAAATTTAAATGTTCTTGAGGAACATCTGCTTCAATTGAAACTTTGAATGATGTTGCTTTTTGCGAGCGAAGTTTTTGCTCATCCATTAATTGAGCAAAACTTCCAAGATTCACTTTTAATCCACGTTCCTCACACATCAACTCGGTTAAATCCAATGGGAAACCAAATGTATCATAAAGTTTAAACGCTTCTTCTCCGGGAAATATTTTTGATTGTTTCAAGTCTTGAACCACTTCTTCAAAAATTTCCAACCCTCTATCAAGCGTTGCGTTGAAACTTTCTTCTTCGCTTTTAATTACGCGCTCAACGTGTTTTTGTTTTTCAATGATTTCGGGAAACACGCTTCCCATTTGTTGTACAACTGTTTCAACCACTTTGTAAATAAACGGCTCGTGCAACTCCAATTTTCTTCCGAAACGAGATGCGCGGCGTAAAATTCTTCGCAGTACATATCCGCGGCCTTCATTCGAGGGATTTGCTCCGTCAGCAATAGCAAATGTTAGCGTGCGAACGTGGTCAGCAATTACGCGCATTGCAACATCGGTTTGCGATTTGGGATTTGAGATTTGCGCATCGAGCGTGTAAAAATATTCCTTCTTACTTACTTCTGCAATGCGAAGAATGATTGGTGTGAAAACATCCGTATCGTAATTCGATTTTTTGTTTTGAAGAACTGCGCAAATTCTTTCAAATCCCATTCCCGTATCAACGTGCTTTGCAGGAAGAAGTGAAAGTTTTCCATCCGCACCTCGATTATTTTGAATAAAGACGAGGTTCCAAATTTCGATGCAGTTTGCTGTTCCTTCATTTACCGGCGCAGGAGTGGAAATGTCTTCGCGATTATCGAAATGAATTTCTGTGCAAGGACCGCACGGACCGGTTTCTCCCATTTCCCAAAAATTTTCTTTGTCGCCGAAACGAAGAATGTGCGAAGGATTGATGTCGGTTACAGTTTTCCAAAGTTCAAACGCTTCGTCATCGGATTTATACACCGTTGCCCACAAACGTTCTTTGGGAAGTTTCCAAATTTGTGTCAATAATTCCCACGCCCAACTAATCGCTTCCTTTTTGTAGTAATCGCCGAACGACCAATTGCCGAGCATTTCAAAAAATGTGTGATGATACGTATCGCGTCCAACTTCTTCCAAATCGTTGTGTTTGCCGCTGACGCGAATACATTTTTGCGTGTCGGCGGCGCGTGCGTAATCACGTTTTCCCATTCCCAGAAAAACGTCTTTGAATTGATTCATTCCCGCATTGGTAAAAAGCAACGTCGGGTCATCGTGCGGAATAACGCTTGCGCTCGGAACAATCTTGTGTTGCTTCGATGCGAAGAAATCAAAAAAACTTTGTCGTATTTGTTGTGATGTCATTAAAATGAGATTTTAGATTGCTGATGTGAACAATTTTAGATTTTATATTTTACATTTAAGATTGAAATACGAATGACAAATGACCAATTACTTTTTCTAACATATTAAACTACTAACATTCTCAAATACTCATCATCTCAACTACTTACCTACTATTTTCATACTTCAATCTGCGTCATCAATTGAATTTCTTCCAGCACGTGGCTTACTTCCAAACAGCGAATCATTTCTCCACTGAACACCACTGCTTTTCCGTTGAAATGCACTTCCCACGTTAATGCTTCCGCCTTGTGAATGTCGCAGCCGATTGCTTTGATGATTTGCCCAATCACTTCATCGAACGAATGCACTTCGTCGTTGAACAGAATGACTTTTGCCGGTTCTTCAACGAGAACATCATTGTCGCTTTCTTCGATGAGTTCGGTTTCGGGAAGTGTGAGTACGTCTGACATTGTTTGAAAAATTGCGATGAAAAAATACGAAAAAGTAGAAGTGGTTTCAAAGTTTCTTTGAAGTAACAATAAAAAAAAGATGAACCAAAGTTTCAATTTCGTTAACGCAGAAATTTTTTTGTAACGAAACTATTCCAATCGTTATCCCCAACAAATTACTTTTTCGCCGTTAGTCGTTCGGCTTCGGCAAGTATTTGTTTGTTGATTTTCACATTCGTTCTATATGAACGGCGCATAGTTGTATCGCTAATATTTTCCGAAATGATGTCAATTTCTTTTTTTGCTTCAGATAAGTATTCGAATGATTTCGTTGTATCGGTAAGGCGTGAATAGATGTTTGTGAGAATCCACAGCGCCGCTATTTTCTCTAACTTCCCTGCGTTTGAAAATGTATGGAAAACAATTTCACTGCTGAAGTTTCAGTATTCATTCATTCAAAATATATGAATTCAAAAAAGCGAAGCAAGAAAAGAAAATAAACCTCCTTATATAACAAAACACAATACTATTTTTATTTTACATTTGCCATTGCACAGTAATACAATACCGATGCAAATACCGTTTTGTGTTGCTCTGGAAGTTCAGTATTTTCGTCCCGAAAGTTTTTTACTACATACAATTATGACAGATGATATTTTACGAGAAATAGTAACAGAAATTAAGTCACTTCGCTATGAAACATTTGACGAAATAAAAGCGTTGCGTCAAGAATCTATTGCCACGAATAAACGATTAGACGAGTCAGACAAACGGCTCGATATACTCCGCGAAGATATGAAGGTACTGATTATTGGGATGAACGATACGTGCGAAACGGTGTATGGTATGCGAAAAATGATGCCGAATGTGATTTGGCAAAATGACTTGAATGCCATTGATACAGATTAAGGAACAACGATAAAAGGAACAATTCACAAAACATAAGTTTTTTCTGCGCGAAATTTTTCTCGCTGATGTTCGCAGATTGCTCTTGCAGATTTTACGCTGATTGAACAATGACACAACAAGTTTTTTAATTAATAACGTAGAACAAGTTTCTCAATGAGTCTTTGACAAACTTGTCTTACACAATTACTGAAAGCAAACTTTATGAAACTCTATAATAGACACTTACTATTTACTGCACTTTTATTTTTCTTTACGCTATTGCATACTCCCTGTGTATTTGCACAGGTGATAAATGTTTCTCTTGAGCAAAACGCACTAAACGTGCAACCGAATGCTACGATACAGGTTACATTTAATCGAGCAATGAATCCCGCCACATTTAACGATACAACATCGTTTATTGTAACAGGGAGAACAAGCGGAAGATATAGAGGAAGTTTTTCGTTTTCATCTGAGTTTTCAAAAACTGTCATTCCCGCGAACACGGGAAACCAAAGCGATGTGGGAAAAATGGATTCCCACTTGCGTGGGAATGACAATACGAAGATGTTCAACAACATTGCTACCTTTACTCCAAACATTCCATTGAAAAAAGGTGATGAAATTTCTGTAAATGTTTCAAATAAAATAACAGATGCAAATAATGTAAGCATACTACCAAACACTTCACAATTTACCGTAAAGAATGAAATTACTGATGGTGCATTTGCGGCGAAAGTTGATTATGCAACAGGAGATAATCCATCTTCAGTTTCTGTGAGCGATATAGATGGCGATATTGTCGTTGCAAATGCTGCTTCACATACAGTTTCTGTTTTGAAGAATGTAAATGATACATTTACAATTACTGCAAGCGCAGGAAGCAACGGAACAATTTCTCCGTCAGGAGATGTGAGTGTAGATCCCGGAGCAAATCAGCAATTTACTTTCACCCCGAATACGGGCTATTCCGTAGATAGTGTGTTCGTTGATGGTTCGTTCGTTGGTTCGTTAGTTGGTTATACGTTTAATAACGTAACGGAGAATCATACAATTTCTGTCGAGTTTAAAATAAATACGTTTACTATTTTCGCAAGCGCAGGAAGCAACGGCACAATTTCTCCGTCAGGAAATGTGAGTGTAGATTACGGAGCAAGTCAGCAATTTACATTTACACCAGGCACGGGCTATTACGTAGAAAGTGTATCTGTGGATAGTTTGCTTGTTGATTCGTTAGTTGGTTATACGTTTAATAACGTAACGGAGAATCATACAATTTCTGTCGAGTTTAATATAAATACTTTCACAATTACTGCAAGCGCAGGAATTAACGGCACAATTTCTCCGTCAGGAGATGTGAGTGTAGATTACGGAGCAAGTCAGCAATTTACTTTCACACCTAATACTGGCTATTCCGTAGATAGTGTTTTTGTTGATGGTTCGTTCGTTGATTCGTTAGTTGGTTATACGTTTAATAACGTAACAGCAAATCATACCATTTCTGTCAAGTTTAAAATTACTTTCACAATTACTGCAAGCGCAGGAAGCAACGGCACAATTTCTCCGTCAGGAAATGTGAATGTAAATTATGGAGCAAACCAACAATTTACTTTCACGCCGAATACGGGCTATTCCGTAGATAGTGTGTTCGTTGATGGTTTGTTTGTTGGTTCGTTGGTTAGTTATACGTTTAATAATGTAATAGCAAATCATACCATTTCTGTCAAGTTTAAATCAAGCGTTTCTCCTGTGCAAAATGCGTTGAACGTGCAACCGAACGCTACAATACAGGTTGCGTTTGCGCAAGCGATCAATACCACAACATTTAACGACACTTCCTCGTTTTTGGTATATGGACAGACAAGCGGAAGGTGCCGGGGGACGTTTGCATTTACCAATAGTAATACAGTAGTTACATTTACTCCCAATACTCCTTTTATGAAAGGTGACATTATTACGGTAAATGTAACTAACAAAATAAAAAATGGGAGCGATATTGTTATGACACCGTTGCTGTGGCAATTTACAGTTGTTGCAAATGCTACTAATGGTGCATTTGCGGCTAAAGTTGATTATGCAACAGGAAGTAATCCATATTCAGTTTCTGTGAGCGATATAAATGGCGATGGTGATGGCGATATTGTAACTGCAAATTACTTGTCAAATACAGTTTCTGTTTTGAAGAATAATGGGGATGGAACATTTACGGCAAAAGTTGATTATACAACAGGAAGTAATCCATTTTCAGTTTCTGTGAGCGATATAGATGGCGATGGTGATGGCGATATTGTCGTTGTAAATAATGGTTCAAATACAGTTTCTGTTTTGAAGAATAATGGGGATGGAACATTTACGGCGAAAGTTGATTATACAACTGAAAAAAGACCAGTATCAGTTTCTGTGAGCGATATAGATGGCGATGGTGATGGCGATATTGTAACTGCAAATTACTTGTCAAATACAGTTTCTGTTTTGAAGAATAATGGGGATGGAACATTTACGGCTAACGTTGATTATGCAACAGGAACAAGACCAGTATCAGTTTCTGTGAGCGATATAGATGGCGACGGTGATGGCGATATTGTAACTGCAAATTGGAATTCAAATACAGTTTCTGTTTTGAAGAATAATGGGGATGGAACATTTACGGCGAAAGTTGATTATACAACAGAAAAAAGACCAGTATCAGTTTCTGTGAGCAATATAGATGGCGACGGTGATGGCGATATGGTCGTTGCAAATTGGGGTGCACATACAGTTTCTGTGTTGAAGAATAATGGAGATGGCACGTATGCGGAGAAATTTGATTATGCAACAGGTAGTAGCCCATCTTCCGTTTCTGTGAGCGATATAGATGGCGATGGTGATGGCGATATTGTAACTGCAAATTATACTTCAAATACAGTTTCTGTGTTGAAGAATAATGGGGATGGCACCTATGCGGAGAAAGTTGATGATGCAACAGGTACAAGACCGGTATCAGTTTCTGTGAGCGATATAGATGGCGATGGTGATGGCGATATTGTCGTTGCAAATTCCTCTTCAAGTGGAACAGTTTCTGTTTTGAAGAATGTCAATAATATTTCACTCGTTGCATATTATCCTTTCTCTGGCAATGCAAACGATTCCAGCGAGTACAGTAATAACGGCACAAACAACGGTGCAACACCTACAACTGATAGATTTGGCAATGCAAATAGTGCGTATAGTTTTAACGAAAGCAATGACAGCGTTTTTGTTAGTGCCGCGGCTAATTCTTTCCCTACTGGGAACAATAGTCGTACAATTAGTTTTTGGATTTACAGTTCCAATATGGCTCAAGTCACTAAAGATTTGCTTGGATGGGGAGCAGGTGGTAATAGTCAGCAATGCTGGTTTGTTTTGGGCGGCGGCGGGGTGCAAAGGAAAATTACATTTTGGGGATACAACAATGATTTAAATTCAACTATGATTTTTAATGATAATACATGGTACCACATAGTGTTTACCCATGATGGTTCTACGAGTACATTCTATATTAACGGCGTAAACGACACCTCTGCATCTAGAACATACAACACTGCATCAAATTCTACATTCAGAGTTGGTTCTGACCCAACGACGAGCCAACATAATCCTTTCAATGGAATACTTGACGATATCCGCATTTACAATCACGCACTCACACTAACGCAAGTAGATTCGTTGTATCATCTCAATAGTTGGCCCCCTAAATACACAATCTCTGCAACTGCCGGCGCAAACGGAAGTATCTCTCCATCGGGAAATGTATCGGTTACGTACGGGTTAAGTCAACAATTTACTTTCACTCCAGGCACGGGCTATTCCGTAGATAGTGTGTTCGTTGATGGTGTGTTCGTTGATTCAACTGATGGTTATACATTTTATAATGTTACAGCAATTCATACCATAAGCGTAACGTTCAAGGAGTATGAAGGTGTTACGCTTTCAACATTACCTGCAACAAGTGTTGGAGGAAGGCGTGCAAGACTTAATGGATATATCAACCCTAATGGTATCAGAACTGCAGTTACATTTCAATGGGGAACAACAACAGAATACGGAAACACTATTGCTGCATCACCAAGCCCCGTAAGTGGAAATACTATGGTTTCAGTGGTTTCACAACTCGTGGGATTGGACACAAATACAACATATCATTATCGTGTCGTTGCCGCGAATGAATTAAGCGGCTCGGTATATGGTTATGATGTAACATTCACGACATATCACTTGGATTCGATAAAGTTTCGCACGTTTTCGCAAGAAGATTTAAAAACACCTGCGGCAAAAGTAAAGAAAGTGAAAAATATACCACGACCGCAATCTGCACCAACGGCGGGTAATGTTCTCGATACTCTTTTTGTTACAGGACAATTCAAAAAAATAAAAGACAAAACAAGCGTGAAATATCCCGGAGGAATGGTGCTTGGCATTGTGCAAACAGTCAAAGATTCGATGAAGAGATATGGATGGTTTCGCATAATTGGAAGTTCAAAAGATGTGCAGAAGTTTTTAACACACGCCGGTTCAGCGCGAGGATATGACAGCATCGGCGGAAAAATATTTTCCAAGGAATTGAAAAATCCGAAAGTAGATAAATACAATAACTTACTCGTCGGCGAATTGCTTGCGCTGAAAGTGAATATTGCAATGAGTCAAGATAGTATGACGAATCCCGATTTCGGCAATTTGATTTACGATAATCCGGTAAAAGCAGATACGTTTGTAACACAGCGATTGACGATACAAGGAAAAACACTCTCACAAATTTCCGCGTATTGTGATACAATGCTCACGTATTACAAACGTTACTACACTTTCACGCCATCGGAAGAATACAACAAACTTGCAAGCGCGTTAATTGAAATCAACGCCGCATTTCGCGCGCCGTTTGATACCGTGAGTTGGAATCCGTTTATCCTCAAAGATTCCATTCCCATTGACCAGGTAGAATTTCTGCGAAGAGGAACGAGTAAAGAAAATACGATTCCGGAAATTTCCTTTGAACAAACGGAACCGGAAAAAATTTTCTTGATGCAAAATTATCCGAATCCGTTTAATCCGACGACAACGATTCGATTTGAAATTCCCGTAGGGGCAATTCATGAATTGCCCTTACAAACAACGTTGAAAATCTACAACGTTCTCGGTCAAGAAGTTGCAACGCTTTTAAACAACGAACAACTCGAAGAAGGCGAACACGAAGTTCAGTTTGATGCAAGTGGATTAACGAGCGGCGTGTATTTTTACAAACTTTCTACACCAACATTTTCGCAAACGAGAAAACTTTTGCTGATGAAATAACCTCTGCGCTACTTTGCGTTTAAAAATAAATGTCAAGTTCGAAAAGAACACGCGAAGAAACATAAAGAATAAAGAAATAATCAAGGAATAAATTATTATAAACGAGAGGGAAAATGTTTCTTATGATGAATGGTTTTATGCTGAAACTTTTGAATGTTCATTCACAAATTCGTATTTTCAACTCGCATTTTTTTTAAACAAATTATATTATTCAGAATGTTCACTTTATCACTCATTGTTTTATTTATAGTTAGTTTTCTACTCATCATTTCTGTATTGATGCAGGCAAGCAAAGGAGGAGGTCTTGCAGGCGTTATGGCGGGAGGACAAGTAGGAACAATGTTTGGCGTGCGCCGTACTGCAGATTTTTTAAGCAAAGCAACTGCGGTACTAGCCGGAGCGTTAATTGCTTTGTGCATCCTCATCAATCTATTATTCCTGCCTTCACAAACATCTACAACGGATAGCGCTATTCAAGGGAACACACCTTCTGTTCCGATTCAGCAACGATAAGAAAATTTTTTCTTCACGTATCGTATGTTCAGTTTTTGCGCCCATGGCTCAATTGGTAGAGCAGCTGACTCTTAATCAGCGGGTTCCAGGTTCGAGTCCTGGTGGGCGCACGTACGATTTCTTTTAATCAAAACTTTTCTTTCCTTCCATTTTTATTTCGTAACAATGTGAAAACAATCGTATCAACACTGCACGGTTCGAAAGAAGAGAAATACCGAGAGGCGATTTCTCAATTTCAATCGTTGATAGCAGGAGAAAACGACGAAGGAATTATTCTTGGAATGATTGCTTCACTTCTCAAAATGCAATTTGAGACGTTTTCGTGGGTGGGTTTTTATGTACTGAAAGGAAATGAACTTGTTGTTGGTCCTTTTCAAGGAAAACCTCCTTGTATTCGTATTGAAGTTGGCAAAGGAGTTTGCGGAACTGTTGCTCAAGAAAAAAAAACTCTCATTGTCTCTGATGTAGATGCGTTTCCCGAACATATTCGTTGCGATGCGGATTCGCGTTCGGAAATTGTTGTTCCTCTCTTTCAGAATAATACACTCTACGGCGTGCTTGATATTGACAGTTTTCGTTTGAATAATTTTGACGAAACGGATAAAGTTTATCTTGAAGAAATTTGTCGAAACATAACAACGCTATTATGAAAATACGCGCGCATCGCAACATTGCGTTAGTTACCGGCGGAGCGAGAAGATTGGGAAAATATATTTCTCTTGCGCTTGCGGAAAACGGATTTGACGTTGTCGTGAATTTCAAAACATCGCGTCGAGATGCGTTGAAAACGAAAAAAGAAATTGAAACATTAGGAAAACAATGTTTGCTTGTTCAAGCAGATGTATCAAACAGCCGTGACGTTGCACGGATGTTCACCAGCATTAAAAAAACATTTGGAAGAATAGATGTTGTCGTGAATAACGCAGGAATATTTGAACCGTCGAACCTTTTTTCAACAACAGAACAACGGTGGGAGAAAACACTGGCAACCAATTTGAAAAGTGTGTTTCTTGTTTCAAAAGCAGCAGCAGAAATTTTTCAACGACAGAACAGCGGAACAATTCTGAACATCAGTTCAGTCGGCGGGATAAAAGCGTGGAAAGGATTTCTTGCGTATTCCGTAGCGAAGGCGGGGGTCATTCAACTTACGAAAATCCTTGCGAGAGAACTTGCGCCGTATGTTCGCGTTAATGCAATCGCTCCGGGGACAATTGCGATGAGCGAAGATGATAATTCTTATTTTGACAACGCCAATGTTATTCCCATGAACCGATATGGCGTTCCTTCCGATATAACGTCGCTTGTCGTCTATCTTGCAACAACTTCTCAATACATCACAGGACAAACGTTTGCAGTGGACGGCGGAAAATCAATACTTTAACTAAAAAAATACAATGGCAAAAATTCCAAAGAAAAAAACTAATGTAAAAGAGCAAACACCATCGGGAATATTTTCTTCGCTTTCGCCGATGAAAAAAGATTTTCTCGTTATAGGATTGATCTATCTGGTAACTGTCGTAATGTTTTCAGGAGTTGTTTTTCAGAATGAAATTTTTTCGGATAGCGGTGATACGGCATCGGCGCAAGCGATAACGCAAGCTGGAAAAATTCTTGAAGAAACAGAACATATCGAGCCGCAGTGGTTTCCGTACATTTTTTCCGGAATGCCGTCGTTCGGTAGTTTGATGTATCTTGCAAAAGACATCAATTATGCAGAGATGGTTGTGAAAGGTGTTGCAAAACTTTTATTCTTTTTTTCGGATTTGAGTTGGATGATAATGCACTTTTTTCTCGGCGCAGTTGGTGTGTATCTTTTTGTGCGTTACTTGGGATTACGACATTTTTCCGCGCTGATATCTGCGATAACATTTTTGTTGTGTCCGTTCATTGTAGGAATGGGGCAAGCGGGACACGGTTCAAAATTGATGGCGTTAAGTTACATTCCGTATTTATTTCTTGCTACGCAATATGTTTTTGAGAAAAGAAATCTATTGAGTATGGGAATACTATCTGTAACTGTTGGAACATTGCTTTTGACAAATCACGTACAAATTGTGTACTATGGATTTATGTGCGTAGGATTATTTGCTTTTTACAATCTTGTGTTCAGTTTTAAGGAACATCGAAGAATTGCAATTGCACAGAGCGGATTTTTTGTCGCAGCGTTTATTATTGGGTTTGCAATTTCTGCGTTTATTTATTTGTCAACGTACGAATATTCACAGTATTCGATTCGCGGCGGAGGAGAAACGGGAGTGAGCGGCGGATTAAATAAAGATTATGCAACGAATTGGTCAGTGCATCCGTTGGAAACATTGACATATTTCGTTCCGTCGTTTTTTGGTTTTCAGTCGCCGTTTTATTGGGGATGGATGCCGTTCACGGAATCGAGCGTGTACATCGGAATTGTTCCATTAATTCTTGCCGCAATTGCAATTATTTTTTATCGGAACAAAATTACAATCTTCTTCGCAGCACTTTCAATATTTCTCCTTGTAATTTCATGGGGGAAATTCTTTTTCATCTATGATATATTGTTCGAGTATTTACCGTTCTTTAATAAATTTCGCGCGCCGCAAATGATATTGCTTCTTGTTCCGTTTACGGTAGGAGTTGTTGCGGCGTATGGTTGCGAATATCTTTTCGGCA
>VGWC01000068.1 GCA_016873775.1 Ignavibacteria bacterium
TTGCTTGTTCACCAACGAAACAATTTCATTCCCCTTAATATCGTATATCTTTATAGAAACAAAACTTGTAACTTGTAACTTGTAACCGATAACTGTCGCTGCATTAAACGGATTCGGATAGTTTTGCAACAAAGAAAACGACAAGGGATTTTGATTTTCATGTTCCGAAAAACCTGTAACGGTGAAACTTACTTTATCAATGAACTGCAAATTCGTTGACGCATAAATTGTGCGAACGAGATTTCCGTTGCTCGAATCTATTTCGTGAATTCCTGCGGCGTTGGTTGCAAGAAAATTTCCGTTTCGCAACTGATACACTCCGCGTATTCCGGAAACGGCGGAATAATATTTGAGCAGTTCACCCGTTGCAGAATAAATGCGTATTCCCGAAGGGGTTGAAAAATATGCAACGGCAATATTTCTATCCGCAACTTCAGAAATTTGTTGCGGAAAACTTGTAAGCGACGAAAATTCATTCAAAAAATTTCCATCGAAATCATATCGCAGCACTTTGGACCCCGTGCTTCCTGTAACCAATACATCATCGCTGCGAAAGAGTATCCCAAACGGACTTCCCAAACCACCGGAGCCGGCGGCAATAAAATTTCCAATATAATTTCCCCCAGAATCAAACTCCGCAATGGAATTTTGATTTGCTCCGCTTGCAACACAAACAACTAAATTTCCGTTCGGACGATATGCGTGTCCGCGAATATTATCGAGTATGCTGTTGTTCACTCCTCCCGCGGGCGCAAAATATCCGAGGTAATTTCCCGCCGTATCATATCCTTGCACAAGGTCAGTAATTTGGTCGGAAACGGTGATGAAACCCTTGGGATGAAGACGCGCTTCTTTCGGCGATACAAGATTTCCGGAATCAGAAGGAATAAATGCAACGTCGAGCAAATCTCCTGTTTCCGAATCGAACGCAAGCACATTATCATTCGTCCAGTTGGGAACGAGAAGTACGGAACCACCCCCGCGAAGTATTTCGGAAACATTGTTCTTTTGAAAATTGCGGGCAAGAATTATTCCGCCGAAATTTTTTTGCGCGTGCTGCACATTATATGTTTGCATCAATTCATCATACAACATTGTTATTCCGCTTTCTAATGGATTTGCGAAGTTGGTAATAACTCCGTACACAACGTTACCGTTTTCAATCGCTATTGCATTGGCAATTATGCCTTCGGGAAAATACATATTGAACGGAAGATGTTGTTCAAGCGCAAGTTTTTTTGCCTCCTGTTCACGATTCGGTTCGAGTTCGTTCTGCACCAGTAATTTTTCGAGTGAACGAGTGGGCTTCTCTGCAAACGAATAAGTTGATGTTGAAAAAGAGAAGAGAAATACAACGATAAAAGCAATTGAATATTTCATACGAATAAAGAGTTTATAGTGAAAAAAAATTGCAATAATGTAGAAACTTTTTGTGTAAAATAGAAATGGAAACCCTGTAATGTTTCTCGTTCAAATTGCAACGGCAAAATTTTTCCGTCTTAATTTTTCATCAACAGTACTGATAACTGAAAAACGAAATTGGGTATTTGCGTATAGTTCGTGTTCTACTGTTTTCTCTTTATCACCATCGTCGAACAAACGACCTTGTTCTCGAGAACATCGTTTTCTTCTTCTTGTTTCTTTAAATAATCCTGAAAAAGTTTTCTCTTTTCGGGATACATTTCCATTAATTCCCCGCATCGCAGTTGAAGATTTCCGAATATATAGTTGCTTGCATTCTTTACGTTGTCCTTTGGCAATACGCAGTCTTCTATCAGTTTCATTCCCGCCAAATCAATCTGCTGAATTATTATTTCTTGTTTCAGAATCAATGGATGACTGAAATTGCTCTGTTCAATTATGTATCCATCATCAATAATGAATATTCCATTTTCATTTATGCATTTCGACAATGTTGACAACGTTGCGAAGTAATCGCCAAACACCGGTCCAATCGCACCAAGAATAATAACGTCGAAATCAAACAACTCTTTCACTTTTTCTCTGATATCTCCGGTTTCGAACGCACAGAGACGTTCAACATTAAACTCGACGGCTTTACGTTGCGCATAGTCAATGAATTCCGGAATTGCATCTATTCCATAACATTTGCATCCCAATGTTTTTGATAATCGTACCGATACCGCCCCTTTTCCACAAGCCAAATCAAGAACGTGTACGTTTGCATAATCAGAAATATGTTTTCGTACGAGTTCAGTTATTGTTTCCGGCTCTGCTCCCATTTCCCAAACATCCTGAAGTATGTACGGTAAATATGGAAACAATTCTTTGTCGGAACCGTCCATCGCTGTTACAACACATTCTTCTATTGTTTTCATCGTATTAAGTCAGCGCATTTCATTGCACACGCTAATATTCACTGTACTTTTTGTAATATTTTTTGATGCCTGCTAATTTTGCGATTTCTCCTAATACGCATCCCATTATTTTTTGTATAGAAACGGGCGGGCCGGAAATATAAATGTCGTACTCATTGCTCATTGCCACGACCTGAAGGAATTTTGGTGAACCGTCTGTTTTGGTTTTGCCGTCATTTGCAAGTCCGAAAAACTGTTCAAAAAAGATTTCTGTTTTAAGCGCGGGCTCAAATTTTACTTTCATTTTTACCGTCGTGTCAGAAGAATCATTCCACCATTGGTGCGGTTTTCCTTTCGGAACGATGATTTTATCGGACGCTTGTAAATGTTTGATTTCTCCGTTCAGTTCAAGCCGCAAAGTGCCCGATACAATTTCAAAATGTTCGTTTTGCGAAGGATGAATATGTCTTACTGGAACATAACCTTTCGGAGCAACTTCAAAATCAAATAAAATATATTTCCCGTTGTGCTTTTTGTCTGTTCTTTTTCTTGCACCGCTCAAAAACAAAACAAAGAACTATCCTATTCGCTTGTTGATGCATTTCCTCAATTTACCGGAATTTATTCGCCCCGTTGATTTTCAATCTGCACGTGATGGAAGTGGACGTGTGAATGATGGTGGAAATGAAGAAGGACTGCTCGGACTTGCGTTTCATTCGGATTTCGAAACGAATAACTATTTTTTTGTTAACTACACAGCAACTAATCCGCGAAGAACAGTCATTTCCCGCTTTCAGTTGAACCCAAATGATGCATCAGTGGCAGATTCAACTAGTGAATTTGTGATTTTGGAAATTGCGCAACCGTACTCCAATCATAACGGCGGACAAATAACATTCGGAGCGTGTTCCATTTAAAAGTAAATCATATTGCGATTGTGCAAGTTCAATTCCTGCTTCGGCGTGCGCGAGTTGTAAATCTTGTGTTGAATAGTCAAGAATTGCAAGTGTGTCATTTTCTTTGATATTGTTTCCTTCCTCGAAAAAAAGTTTTTGCAACTGTCCCGAAGTTTTTGCGCTTACGTTTACATCCGTTGCTTCAAGCGTTCCGGTGGATTCGAGTTGTCCGCTGTGATTATTTGAGCAACTCGTAAATAAAAATACTACGAAAAGAAAAAAAAATATTTTCATAAAATTCTGAATTAAACGTTCTGCGATACATTTACTTTTTGCAAAAGAAAAACACCAACAATAAAAAATGCGCTGAGAGAAAGAGCGGCGAATCGTTCACTTCCGCTGAAATATGAAATTGACCCAAACGCAAGCGGACCAAGAATTGTCGAAGTTTTATCGAACAATCCGTAAAAGCCGAACAACTCCGCGCGTTTGTTTTCCGGGGTGAGGGATGACATTATGCTTCGCGACAATGCTTGCGTTGAACCAAGAAATACTCCCGCAATTCCGCCGATGATAAAAAATGTATTTTTTTCTTGGATGAAATACATTGCAACACAAATACAACACCACGCAAGTAAATTGAAGGAAAGTGTTTTTTTCGTTCCAAACACATCGGCAAGTTTTCCAAAGGCGAGCGAACCGACAAGCGCGGTAATTTGCACGAGAATAAAAAAGTAAGCAAGTTCTTCGAGTGAAAATTGTAACGTGGATTGCGCATAAATTCCCGAAAAAAAAATGATGGTGTTTACGCCATCGCTGAAAATAAAAAATGAAAAAAGATAGTTTTTAAGATTGTTGTATTGAGAAATGTTTCGAAATGTTGTTTGCACGCCTTGAAATCCGAGACGAAAAATGTTTTGTAGAGGCGTTGCATGCAACGTCTCTACATTTTTTCTTTCTTTGAAAAACAAAAACATCGGCAAAGAAAAAAGAAAGAAAATAATTGCAGAAGCAAGAAATGTTATGCGTGGTTCTTCTTTGAACGGGAACACGAGCAATACGGAAATCAGTGAACCTGCATATCCAACGGCGTAACCGAGCGAAGAAATTTTAGTGTACTCTTGTTCTTCTGCTATTTCCGGAAGAAATGCATCATAAAATCCCAAACTCGTTTGATACCCGATGTTCGCAAGTATAAATATCAACATCGCATAGAGAATCATTCCCTCCGTAGCAAAATACAAAAGCGCTGTTGATACGATACAAAGAAACGTGAAGAAAAGAAGAAACGATTTTTTGTTGGAACGAACATCCGCTGCCGCGCCGAGAATTGGATTCAATACTGCAACAACCGACATTGAAATTGCGATAGCGAGCGACCAATACCAATCGCCAATCGGCAAGTTTTGCGCAACGACTTCTTTAAAATAGACGGCAAAAACAAACGCAACGATAATTACAGCAAACGACGAATTGGCGAAATCATACAATAACCAACCGACAAGATGCTTTCGTTGTTTGTTATCCGGCATAAAAAAGGGATGGCGAAAAATTATGCAACGTTGCTCTTCTTCGATTTTTTTTGAGAGGATGCAGGCGTTTCGTTCAAAAGACCTCTTCCCTGTTTGTTCATCAATCCGCTCGCCTTAAATTTTTCGTGCAATGCATCGAGTATTCCATTGACGAATTTACCGCTTTCACTCGTGGAATAAAGTTTTGCGATTTCAATCATCTCGTTGATGGAAACTTTCGGCGGAATTTCACTGCAATAGAGCAGTTCGAATAAGCCCATTCGTAACAATATTTTATCAATGAGCGCAATGCGATGAAGTTCCCAATGCTGCGCGTGTTCTTTCAATAAGGCATCGAATTCATCGCGGTGCTCCATAGTGCCGATAAGGAGTTTTCGCGCAAACACAAAATCTTTTTCGCTGTTGGAAAATTCAAGAAGATGGTATTCCATCAGCGCAGAAAGTTGTTGCTCGGAAATTTCAAACGCGTACAGTGCTTGCATTACACGCTCGCGAACGAGTCTGCGGTTCGATGTTCGCGGCGAATGAGTTTTATTTTCTGTAAAAGATGAATGTTCCAGAAACGTAGAAGAAAAATGTTCTGCAAGAAGCAGGAAAAAAATTATAGAAGAATGTTATCGCGCTTCGAAAGTTGTTGTGTAAGCGTTCCGTGCGCATTGTGAAAAATTTTCAAATGTCCGATAGCGCGCAACCGTTCTTCAGCAAGTTGGCTTGATGCCTGATGAGGAAGAATATTGCTGGATTTCGCGATAAGAAAAATTCGCTTCAGCATGTCATAAATACGTTCCGCTTGTTTGAGCGCGCGGTCGCGTTGGTATCCTTCGAGTTCGTTGGCAACGTTGATGAGACCGCCGGCATTGATAACATAATCTGGAGCATAGAGTATATTGCGTTCTTTCAGCATCGTCCCGTGAATATGTTCGTCAGCGAGTTGATTATTTGCGCCGCCGGCAATGATTTTACATTTCAATCGAGGAATAGTAGCATCGTTGATAATCGCTCCTAATGCGCATGGAGAAAACACATCCGCTTCGACATCGTAGATTTTTTCCGCACTGATAAATTCTGCCTGAAATTTTTCAATAAGCGGCTTTGCTTTTTCTTTGTATATATCCGTAACAAATATCTTGGCGCCATCTTTCGCAAGATGTTTGCAAAGATAGGAAGCAACAGAACCCGCTCCCTGAATAATAATTTTTTTGTTTTCAAGAGAATCGCTTCCCGTTAACTCATTCAAACATGCTTTGATTCCAACAAATACTCCATATGCAGTTACGGGCGACGGGTCTCCGCTTCCTCCTAATGCGCGGTCTATTCCGGTAACATATCGTGTTTCCATTCGTACATATTCCATATCATGAACACTTGTTCCTACGTCTTCTGCTGTGATGTACCGTCCAGCGAGTCCTTCAACAAACCTTCCAAACGAACGAAACAATGCTTCTGTTTTATCTGTGTTCGGATTGCCGATGATAACCGCTTTTCCGCCTCCAAGATTGAGTCCTGCAACCGCGGCTTTGTACGTCATTCCACGAGAAAGACGAAGCGCATCAATGATCGCTTCTTCGGAAGATTGGTACATCCACATACGCGAACCGCCAAGCGACGGACCAAGCGTAGTGTTATGAATAGCAATAATTGCCTTTAAATGAGAAGTTTTGTCGGAACAAAAAACAACTTGCTCATGGTCTTTTTCTCGTAAAAGGTTGAATATATCCACTGAAAAAATTTATCGGAGATGTATGTTCAATTTGAATTTCGGCGAAAAAAGTACTGAAAAAAAACTGGAGAGAAAAGAATTCACGCTTGTCATAAAACGAAACAATAAACATTCACTTCATTATGACGATTAAAAAATAGTCTGCCATATTGCTTGTCAATCTCTTACAAACAGTTTATATTTTCCCCGTCTAATTTTTCTTAATTTCAAAAATGAACAATACACACACGCTCGATGAAATTTTACATTCCGTTTCGACAAACGGGTTTCACAACTCCCTTTTCCCAGAATCACTCACGTTTAACGATATTTCCCTTGTTCCGCGAGTTGTTTCAAGCATCAAGCATCGTACGGAATGTTCTGCCGCAACAGATTTTCTTGGCATTCCGCTTCAACTTCCTCTTCTTGCGGCTCCGATGCCCGATGTTTGTGGAGGGAAAATGGCTGCTGTACTCGCTCAACTCGGAGCGCTCGGATTCATTCACAGATTTTCTTCAATCGAAAAACAAGTAACGGATGCCTTGTTGACAGAAAAGAAAAATGCAATCGGATGCGCAATTGGTGTTACCGGCGACTGGAAAGAACGATTTCAACAACTATATAACATTGGAGTTCGTTTATTTTGTCTCGATATTGCAAATGGAGCAAATCACGTTGTTGCAAACGCGATTTCGTGGTTGCGGTCGCATACGAATAACGGAGAAATAAAAATTATTGCCGGAAATGTTGCCGCCGCCGAAACGTTCGTGTGGCTTGCAGAAGTTGGTGCTGATGCCATTCGTGTCGGCATCGGCAACGGTTCAATTTGCACAACTTCGATTGAAACAGGAATTGGACAAGGACAAGTTTCTGCAATTGTTGAATGCGCGCGCGTGCGTGAAGAAAGAAAACTTTCCACGTTGATAATTGCCGATGGAGGAATTCGAACTCCCGGAGATATGTGTAAAGCGCTTGCACTTGGCGCAGACGCAACAATGCTCGGTTCTGCCCTTGCGGGAACGGAAGAATCACCGGGAGAAGTCATAAAATTTCGCGGACAACTTTACAAGCGATACGTTGGCGCGGCTTCGTTTGCAACGAAAATGTCGAATGATTATGTGGAGGGTGAAGAAACACTTGTTCCCTATAAAAGCAAAGTGGAAAAAACCCTTAAACGATTTCTTGATGGAGTTCGTTCTTCTATGGCATATATGAATGCGCGAACGTTGAGTGAATTTCGACAATTCACTTCATTTGTTCGACTGACGCAACATTCATTCATCGAACGAACGCCTCATATATTAGGATAACGCATTTCATCATTTCACAAATGAAGAAAATTTTTCCTTCATTGGAAAATTTTTCGTGATGAATATTGTATTCTTCCCATAATCTTGAAAAGGAAAGGATTGGCACGCATATTGCAAAGTCTTCAAAACAAAACGGAATTTTACTTGAAAACATTAATACTCGTTTTTCTGCTTACAACAATCAGTTTCTCACAGCGGCAATCTTCTGCGTCACTGTTCACGTCGTATGGAAAATATTTTTATTCACAACATTCAAATTCTCGGAACTCAAAATCCGTGGGCTTCTATGGAACGTTTGTCAACGGACATAGCAGTTCTTACTCGGTGGGAGCAGACGTTTTGACTCTTTCAGACAAAAATCAACACGAAAATTTTTTCTTACAACAACTCTTTGTAACTCGCGGTGCTTGGTGGATTGACGGTAAATGGAGCGCTACGCTTCATTCCGCGCTTCTTCACGAAAATTCTTACGAATATCGCGATGCAGGATTTCTTGGTGCAGATTCGTTGTTTTTTTTCCCGTCGAATAATATTTATTTCGGCGGTGGCGGCACTATGTTTCATTATTCACCGACAACAACACTCTCACTCAACGGAACAATATCATACAGCAACGCTGAAATCTATTCGAAGTTATTCACGTTGAAATACTCCGCCGTATTTCCATTTGGCATAACAGAAATTTTTTCGATTGATGCCTGCGGTCTACAAACAACGCCGCTTCTTGTTTCCTTTCGAAATCAAATAACGTACGCATTCACTACTGTTTTCATCCATGGAAAGGTGATGTGGGGGCGACGTAGGTTTTTCTTCGATGAAGCATCGCTCACGCTTTTCAGCCAGCGCGAACAGCAAAATGCATCATACGCATTCGGCATTGGATGGCTCTCATCGAAATCGTTTTCTTTGCTTGCTTCTGTTACCGTTGAAAAATTTGACGCATATTCCGTAGCGTATGTTTCTTTGGGGGCAAAATACAACTCGGTTTTTCGATAACAACATATTCAACATCATATTCACGAACAAACTCTCTTTACTTATTATGGTACGATACATATTTTTTCTTCTCATTTTTTTCGGCACAGTAGTTTTTTCGCAATCCTCAAAAACGTTGCTTTCGCTTGATATTACGTACGAGTACGATACAGGAATTCCGAAGACGTTAACGATAAGCGGAAATCCTGAACAAACGCCGCTTTGGCTTGGTACATCATTGTATCCGTACGGCGTTGTTGACGTGCTTGGACAAGGAATTCATAAGCAAATAGAAATAAAGAAAACGCCGTTCAAGGAAACGATAGAACTTGGAAAGAATGTCTATAGCGGTTCGTTTGAAATTGCATTGTATAGAAAAAAAATTGAACGAGAGGATTGTGCAGAAGACAGCGGATGCTATTGGTGCAAAAGAAACGGATTTCATCTCGAAGAACTGCTCGAATACAAAAACGGATACCTTTTCTGGAAATAATTTTTCGTTCACTCGTGAGTTCGTTTGTTCATACTTTCTTCCAAACAACACAACGAATTAACGAGCAAACCAACGAACCAACGAACCAACAAACTAAAAACCATGACTTCACGAAACTTATCCGAAGAAATGACGCTCACCAACAATGGGTTTCTTTTCGACCACGTAACCGGATTAACATACACATTAAATTCAACAGGCGGCTTTATCTTGAAAAAAATTATAGATGGAAACAAGCCAAATGAAATAATTGCAGAATTGACGCAATCATTTGATGTTAACGATTCAACAGCGCGAAATGATTTCGAAGAATTTTTTGAACTTGCTCGCGTGTACGGAATTTTGTAAAATGATAATAGGCAAAAGATTTTTCTGTTTTCTCGTTTTGTGTGTGTACGGTGCATCTTTTACAAGCAGTGTATTTTCGCAAGAATTTACTTCTGTTTGGAATTCGCCGCCGTGGGATTCGGGAGGTGTTGCGCCGAATAGCGTTGTGTGGTCGTTACACAACGAACAACTTGATTTGGACAACGACGGAAAAAAAGAATTCCTTTGCGTTTCGTCGTGGAGTGATACGTTTTACAATGCTGTGTACTTATACGAAAGCAATGGAAATAATACGTTTTACATTGTTTGGAGTTATAGTTTCTCTGGTTACTCGAATGATTACAGCAACGTTGCCGTTTCCGATTTAGACGGTGACGAAAAAAAAGAAATCATCTGTTTCGTTGACCCGCTTGATTCCACATATCACGGATTTTACGTGTTTGAATGGGATGGAACTGATAATGGATTTCCAACGCTACCAACTGTAACCTGGAACCTAAATTTGCCGTACGCGTTTGATGAAGGCAGCGCAATTATCGGAGGAGATTTTGATAACGATAATCGAGAAGAAGTTTCCGTATTATTTCAGGAATCATTCACGTATGCAAAAACGCGCTTGATGATTTTTTCTCTCGATTCAAATTCAACGTTCGCAAATCCCGTTTGGAATATTGAACTTAACGATACAACAACATTTTATTACAGCGGTTATTCACTCACTGCAACGGATTTAGATAGAGACGGGAAAAAAGAAATTGTTGCAAGCGGTTGGGATTCAACATTTCACATTGCAATTTTTGAAAACACGGGAAATCCAAATTCTTACTCGCGTGTTGCAAATATTTGGAACATAACTGCGTATGCTGATTTTGCAAACGGTGGATTTGTTGAAGCAAATTTTGACAGCAACGCAACAAATGAATTGTATATCTCGACTGTAGCGGGAAATATTTTTGTTGTAACGAACAACGGGGATATAAGCGCGATGACTTCTGCAAATGTTCATCCGCTGACGCAGCATTATGTTGATGGTTACGGATTGATTGGGATTACTGCGGGAAATGCCGATGGAAATAATTTTCCCAATCTTTATGTTGCCGGAAGTTATCACGAAAATGTTTTGGATTTTGAATACCACGGCGGCGATGTTACAAACCTAGCGAGTTACGTGCAAACAATTGATTTTCAAGACGATACAACAGATGACCACACCTTCGGTTCCGACCAAGGATATTTACGTCCGAGTAAAATTGCAATTGGTGATTTTGATAATGATGGCATTGGTGATATGGTAATTTCGTCGTCGAGTTTTGCATTCGATAAACCAACACTTACTGTTGCTGAGTTTTCGGGAACAAGTTCGGTGCGTGAAAATTTTTCTCCGAAGCAATTTCTTCTGAAACAGAATTTTCCCAATCCATTTAATCCGAAAACGGCTATTGGCTTTTCGCTGTTTGCTGTTAGCAATGTAACTTTGAAAATTTACAATTTGCAAGGAAAAGAAGTTACTACGCTTCTTAACAATAAAGAAATGCAAGCGGGAAATCACGAAATTCAATTCGATGCAATAAATCTTTCTTCGGGTATGTATTTCTATCGTTTAATAACAAATACATTTTCCGAAACAAAGAAAATGATTTTACTGAAATAAATTTAGCCACGAATTACACGAATTGACACTAATTTTTTGTTTCGTGAAAATTCGTGCAATTCGTGGCGACAAAAACATCTACCCAACTAATGACAAAAAACATCGCCATCACCGGACTTAACGCAACCGATAATCCCGCGCCGGGAATTCCGATTACACGTTGCTTGCGCAAAGATAATTGGAAAGGAAAAATTATCGGACTCGCGTACGATGCATTCGACACAGGAATTTATGATGCGGAACTTCTCGACGAAGTGTATCTTATTCCGTATCCCAACGAAGGAGAACATGCTCTCTTGCATCGCTTGAAAGAAATCCAAGCGCGTACTCGCATAGATATGTTTCTTCCGACTCTCGATTCGGAACTATTCAATGCAAATCGTCTTATTCACGATTTCCAAGAAATTGGAATAAAAACATTTCTTCCATCCGAAGAACAAGTGCGAATGCGTTCCAAAGCGTTGCTCTCGGAATTTTGTATGAAGCATGAAATTCGCGTTCCGAAAACTATTGTAATGAACGATATTCGAATGATTCCCGAAGCAACGAGAAAAGTGGGATTACCAATTGTTATCAAAGGAGTTTTTTACGAAGCGTACGTTTGTTACTCGATGGAAGAAGCGAATATTTATTTCGGGAAATTAAATGCAAAATGGGGACTGCCGATTATTGCCCAAGAATATTTACCCGGCGAAGAATACGATGTTGCCTGCGTTGGCGATGGGAAAGGAAATCTTATTGGCGCAGTGCCGATGCGAAAATTGCGTTTGACGGAAAAAGGAAAAGCGTGGGCGGGCGTTACTATTAAAGATAAAAATCTCTATGAGCAAGCGGAAAAACTTATTGATGCGTTGAAATGGCGCGGACCATGCGAAGTGGAAATGCTCAAAGACCCAAAAACCAACGAATATATTTTGGTAGAAATTAATCCGCGTTTCCCGTCGTGGATTTATCTTTCGGCGGGAGCGGGAGTGAATTTGCCGCTTGCTGTTGTGCATCTTGCGCTCGGAGAAAAAGTAAAAAAACTTCCCGTGCCGCAACCGGGATTTACGTTTGTCCGCCACGCAACCGATTTAGTTTGTCCGATGAATTATCTCGAAAGTTTAACAACAAAAGGGGAATTGATTTTTGAGA
>VGWC01000069.1 GCA_016873775.1 Ignavibacteria bacterium
CCCGCTCCTGCAACGATCATCACAGGACCTTCCGTTGCTTGTACCGCTTGTTGTTGAACTGAATTTAATTGTTGGAGAAAAGACAAAGTACTACATTCATTGGTATGAGTTAGTTGTTATTCGTTAGTTATAGAACAACTACCGAACAACAATAACAAAAAAAATTGTGGGCAAACTTACAAAAATATTTACTCAAATTGTAGAATGAAATGGAATTTCATTCTAAAAAAGAAAACCGAAAACCAAGATGTTTCAGTTGCTTTTTTGATTTTCATTCTTCATTCACGGCAAACAAATTTTCCCAAGAATTGTCGCACGCGTTGCGCCGGTTACCGAAGGAACATTGGAAGAGTTTCCATGCAGAGTTTCGTTTGCAAGAATTGCAAATGCAATTGCTTCTTTTGCATCGCTGGAAATTCCGTATGCATCAATCGGTGTAATTATTGTACGAGGAAAAAATTCTTGCAAAAATTTGAGCATCGTTTTGTTATGCGCCCCTCCTCCGCTCACAATTATTTCATTCGGAAACTTTTTCTTTACAAAAATTTTTTTAAGATGAAACCAAACTCCCCACCCAGTAAAATAAGTAGCAGTTGCAATAACATCTTCATTTGATAATTTCCATCGCGTACTCTCTCGGATAAGTATTTCAACAAACTCTTTTCCAAAATCTTCTCGTCCCGTTGATTTCGGCAGTGGTTTCCTGAAATACGAGTGTCGTTGCATACTGCACAACAGTTGCTGATGTACATTTCCCTTTGATGCAATTTTTCCGTTTCTATCAAACTGTTTTTTAAAATAAATTTTCATCAGTGCGTCAATCACCATATTTCCCGCACCTGTATCAAATGCAAGAATTTGTTGGAGCGAACAATTTTTCGGAAGCAACGTCATATTTGCAATTCCTCCAATGTTGAGGAGCGCGCGATGTTCTTTTGTAGAACGAAACAAACAATAATCAACGTATGGAACAAGCGGTGCACCGGTTCCTCGAAATGCAACGTCGCCCACACGAAAATCTCCAACAGTTACAATTCCTGTCAACTTTGCAATCACGGATGCGTCTCCTATTTGCAATGTCGAGCGAATATGTTTCCCAAATAATGTTGTTGCTTTCGGTAAATGTTGAATTGTTTGTCCGTGTGAACCAATGAAATCAATTTCGGAAATGTTCCTTCCGCTTTTTTTTACAATCTTTTTTACTGCATCCGCAAACATTTCAGAGAAGAGAAAATTCAAACGACAAATATCATCAAGTTTTGCAGTCGAAGGATGAGAATTTTTTAAAATATATTCACGGAATTTTGTTGCATACGGAAACGTTTCACATGCCAGCGTTTGTACTTTTATTGAAATTCCATTGCCTTCAATTTCGCAAACTACTGCATCAATTCCATCGAGCGATGTTCCCGACATTAAACCGACGGCGAGTTTTTTTTTGTGTTTTGAAAAAATAAGTTTCACTTTTTTGTCCGTTTTACTTTTTCCAGTTTTGGCTGTATAACAAACACACAATACGGCGCCTCTGGATTCTTTGCAAAATAATTTTGATGATATTCTTCAGCGTAAAAAAAAGTTTTCAACGGTTGTATTGCCGTTACAATGTCATTTTCAAATTCTCGTTGCACTGTTTGTTTCGAGTATTCCGCAATGCGTTTCTGTGCATCATTGTTATATAAAATGATAGAACGATACTGTGTTCCAACATCAGCTCCTTGACGATTTATTGTTGTTGGGTCGTGGCATTTCCAAAACATTTCCAAAATTTGTTCAAGCGGAATCCTACTCGAATCAAAACGAATTTGCACGACTTCCGCATGTCCCGTTTTCCCGGAACAAACTTCTTCATACGTAGGATTCATCGTTGTTCCGTCTGCATAACCCGAAACAACATCAACAATTCCTTCGAGTTCATCGTACACTGCTTCAAGGCACCAAAAGCATCCGCCGCCGAGTACGATGGTGTCTGTTCTATTTATGGATTTCTCCAACTGTGTATAGGTGTTCATTTGAGTAAAAGTTTGTGATGTTTCTGATTGACAATTCAAAAAAAGAAACGAAAGTGAGAATACAAAAACTAAATGTTTCATCAGTGTTTTGATTTTTTGTTTTCCGAAAACTGTATTGATTTCCATTGCGTGAATAACTGCTTCAGTTTGTTGCGTTGGTATTTTCCTGTTGACGTTACCGGAATTTCCATTCCGAATACAACAACTTTGGGAGAATGTGCAAATGAAAAATGTTTTCTGCAACGTTCCAAAATTTCTTTTTCGGGAAGCAAAACTCCTTCTTTCAGTTGTATATATGCGCCTATTTCTTCGCCGTACCAATCGTTTTCAAATCCAACAGCAAGACCTGCGGCAACTCCGTCAATATTCATCAAGACTTCATCAATTGCAAACGGAGAAATATTAGAACCGCCGCGAATAATCAGTTCTTTCATTCTTCCTGTGATGAAAAAAAACTTTCTTCCTTTTTCATCGCATTGATAAAATCCCTCATCGCCGCTTCTGAACCAAGAGAATGCAAATGTTTTCGCATTTGCTTCATCATTCTGAAAATAATATTTCATTACGTTATGTCCGCGGATAACGATTTCTCCTTTTTCACCTTCGCTCAGTTCATTTCCCTGTTCATCGTGAATGGTCATTTCATTACACGGAATCGGAACGCCGATGGAAGGAAAACCAAAATCCTTCAACCAATGTTTATGTTCTTCTTCGCTCAATTCTAACGGAAGAAAACACGAGTAGCACGTTGTTTCCGAAAGTCCGTAGCCATGAAGAATCGGAATATGAAATCGTTCCTCAAATCTTAATGCGAGTTCAACAGTCAATGGTCCTGCGCCGCAAATTATATGGCGTAATGAAGGAACCGAAATGAACGAAGCGTTCGAATGTTCGTGCAACAAAAATTGTAACAGCGTCGGAACAACACTCACAACATTCACCTTCTCGGATTGGATTCGTTCAAAAAAAGAACGGGAATGAAATTTTTGATTCAACACAACGCTTGCTCCAACATACATCGGAGTAATGAGGGTAACGATTATTCCATTGACGTGATGAAGCGGAAGGACACACATCATTCGTTGTTCAGAAGTAATGTAATGCCACGCAGAAATTTCTTTGGCATCAACAAGCAAATTGTACTGCGTAAGAACAACTCCTTTTGGAAGCCCCGTTGTTCCAGAAGTGTACACAAGAAGCGCTTCATCATCGAGCGTGGGAATTTCTCTCAAAGAAATTTCCGATTGGAGATGGAAGGTTGCCGATGGAAATTCAACATACGCATTTTTCAATGGGAGAGAAAGAGAATTTCCTGTTCGAATAAGTTGTATTGTTTTTTTGAGCGAAGAATTATTTTCGACGATTGATTCTAATTTCTCCAAATATTGTTCGCGAACAAATGCAAGTTTCGCGTTTGAATTTGACAGTATATATTCAATACGCACATTATCTTCACCAATGTTTATCGGCACAACAACAGCACCGAGAAACCAAATGGCAAAATATTGTATAACCGTATCAAGATGATTAAACGAAACAACAGCGACATTATCACCTCGCAAAATTTTATGTTGCAGAAGAAAATTTGTTGTTTCTCCAACGCGAAGATAGAATTCTTCGTACGAAATTTCCGTTCGCGTTTTTTCATTTGCCGAATCGGAATAAAAAATGCAAAACGGAAGTTGAGCAAATTCGCGAGCGTGCTGTGCTACCATTTCTCCGATGTTTTGAAACGAAATGAATTTCTCTTTAAAAGAAAAATTTCCAACGCAATGAGCATTGGAAATTTTTTCTTGCAAATCGGAATAAAGAATTTCTTCCACGTTATCGCTGAGAAGTGTTCTGTTGAGGAACGTGTTGTTTAGTATTGATGAGACGTTCTCCGCTAATGACAACATTGTACATTTCTAATTTATCGCTGACACCTTGCGAGCCAATTTCATAATCCACAAAAATATCAGCTTGTTCTGCAGAAAGAATCTGATAATCATAGAAGTATTTTACAAATGAACGAGGCGAAGTTGTATTCACGGGAATAGTATCGGAAACTGTTGTGTAAAAATTTATTCCCCAACGAGCAACGCCGGGCAACACCCACGCACGCGCGCGCATCGTATATTCTATTTTTATCGTTTTGAAATTCGTTAGGTTCAACGTATTGAATGTGAAATCAGAATTTCGTGTTGTTGTATCCGTCGGATCCGGTGGGTCGTCGTCATTATACAACGGCGGCAATGAATCCATAACAGTTCCCAACGCATCTTCAAAACGATTGAAGAATAACACCCACGTTAATGCAGTTCGTTCTTCTGTATCGAAATACTTTGTAACACCGCTTTTTCTTGTTATTAAACGGATTTTATAAAAGTATCGTTTGTTATCTTTTAAATCATCTACCGTCCACGATGTTGTTTCTTTATTGGTTATTTTTTTAACTAACGTAGAAACATCAGGAGTAAAGCCGCTCGCAATAGAAGTATGCACTTCGTATTGGTCAAAATCGTTGCGCGAATTTGCATATTTGTTCCACGATATCTCGAACGATTTGTACGTAATATTATACGGCATTCCGACAGCAATCAAAATTTCATCCGAAGTTATTGCACTTTCCAACTGTGTCGTGAGTTTTGTGTCGTCGGTTTTTACAACACGAACACGAAAATAATATGTTGTATCTGCAAGCAAATCCGTCACCGATGTGCTGGTTTGCTTTTTCGAAGTTATCGTAGCAAACAACGAAACAGAATCATAAAGAAAACTGCTATCTAATGAACTGTACACTTCATATTTTAAAAAATCTTTTTCCGAATAAAAACTCCATCCTAAGTCAACAGAATGTGCAGTGATATTATAGGGAACTGCTAATTTAAATGGAAGTTCGTACGTTGTTGGCGGCGTTACCGTATCATCCGGTTTTGAACACGAACCAAGGATGATTGCGGCAGTGAATAATAAGAATTTCTTCATAATTAAATTGCTCAAATTATTATGGTTTGTGAATAATGTAAAAAAATTTTACTGGTTTCCTTGAATGAATTACGTTTTCGGTCGCACTAAATCAAAAATATCTCGTGTTCTGCTGTAATGATCTCCCGCTAATCTCCCAATAGGGTGAAGTTCGGAAATATCAATACGATAATTCTCAAATACATCCTCCGCGATATGAAAATACACTATCTCGCCGATGATGATGGTGGAATCGCCAACGGTAACAGATTGCAACATTCTACATTCCATATTGATGGGAGATTCTTTTACTCGCGGTGGTCGCACTTTTGCACTTGGAATTGGAGTAAGTTTTGAAACAATAAATTCATCAATGTGCGAAGGAAACTCTGCAGAGGTAATGTTCATTTGTTCCGCAATTTCTTCAGTAACTACGTTTACGACAAATTCATTCATTTCTAAAATATTCTTCAATGTATCTTTCGTTCCTCCATCGTTTCCACGTTTCGATATAGAAATAGCCAACGACGGCGGATTTGCTCCCACTCCCATAAAAAAACTAAACGGCGCAAGATTATTGCCTTCTTCCGTATTCGTTGTAGAAATGAATGCAATAGGACGAGGAACAATACATCCAATCATCAATTTATAAAGATTTTTCTCATTCGTTGTTTTCGGGTCAACAACTATCATTCGCTGTACTTCTGATTACTTATTTTCTAACCAACTTTTCCAATATTCTTCCCATTCAACTTTTTCTCCTTCGGAAGTAATATAGAGAGGATTTAATCCATCGAGCATTACTGCATATTCATCAGTGTGAGTTTTCTTCTTTTGATTCGCTAATGCTTTTGGATGCGGACCATGATGTATTCCTCGCGGATGCAACGTTAACATTCCTGGTCCGATATTATCTCTGCTGAAAAATTCTCCGTCGTGGTAAAAAATGATTTCATCGTAATCTGTGTTGCGATGAAAGAACGGAACACGCAACGCATCTTCATCCTCTTCTAATGGACGAGGAAGAAAACTGCAAATCACTGCTCCTTCGGTTACAAACGTTGTGTGTGCTGACGGCGGAAGATGTGCGCGATGACTCATTATCGGTCGAATGTCGCGCATATTGATTTTCCAAACCGTCAAATCGCCTTTCCAACCGACAACATCAATCGGGTTAAACGGATATGTAACCGTCGAAAATTCTTCATCAACTTTTATGCGAACATCCCATTCTTTGTTATCAATAATCGGTTCGGGCTCGGGAGTTGTAATTACTGCCGGGTCGTATAATGCGTGTTGTCCAATCAATCCTTTATCCGGCTCGTTAAATTCTGTTCTCGATTGAACAATAAAAAAGAAATTATCTTTTGTTTTTGGAATGATGCGATACGTTACAGCGCGAGGAATAATAATATAATCGCCTTTTTCAAAATCAAGCGCGCCAAAGTCTGTTTCTATTTTTCCATTGCCGCGATGCACAAAATACATTTCATCACCATCGGCATTGCGATAATAAAACGGCATCGGTTCACTGCGTCGAGAAACATACAGCTGAACGTCATTGTTTTTGATGAAGCAAATTGAACTTCCTTTTGCATCATTGAAATCACTCGGAGAAAGTTTGTTTAAGTCCAAACAATGCGGGCGAAGTTTTCCTTCAAATTTTATCCATCCCGTCGGCGGATGCGTATGATATAAATGCGCTGACTTCCCGAAAAAACCTTTGCGTCCGTGTTCTTCTTCGTACGTTCCTTCGGGCAATCCTACGTGCGCTTGCGATGTTGTTTTTCCCTTCTTGAGTGGAAACATTTATTCGTTTGTTCGTTGTTTCGTTTGTTGGTTTGTTCGTTATTTCGTTTGCTTGTTACTCATTGAACGAACTAACAAGCAAACCAATTAACGAACGAACTTTCTAAAAAATTTTGTTGTGCAATATACCAATTTTCTCAATTTCAAGTTCCAGGATATCGCCTGCCTTGACCCATTTATCAAGTTCAAGGCCGCAACCTGTTCCTACCGTCCCCGAACCGAATAAATCTCCTGGCAAAAGTGTTTCTTCCATTGAGGCAAACGCAATCATTTTCTCAAACTTATGAAAAATTGTTCCCGTGTTTCCTTCACTCCAAACTTCTCCGTTCACTCGTGCAGTCATTTTCAAATTATACACATCACCGATTTCATCAGGCGTAACGAGAACGGGACCTATTGCAGTTGCAAAATCTTTACCTTTTGCGGGACCTAATCGCACTTTCATTTCCTTTCGCTGCATATCGCGTGCAGAAAAATCATTCAGCACTGTAAAGCCAGCAATATGTTTCATTGCATCGTGTTCGGAAATATTTCTTCCGAGTTTTCCAATTACGAAACCGAGTTCAAGTTCATAGTCAAATTTCTCAGTGAATGAAGGAATCGTTACATCTTCATCCGTTCCGATTATTGCGTTGTGATTGCCTTTGTAATAGACGGGAATTTCGTACCACTCTTTCGGCATTTCTTCGCTGCGTTTTTCAAATCCTTTCTTCACATGATTTTCAAACGCATAAAAATCTCTGAACGAAGTTGGATTTTGCAATGGCGCTTTCAGTTTCACTTCATTCAGTTGATAAAAAATTGTTTCTTCATTCAATCCGATGGGAATATTCTTTCCAGAAAATTCATTCGCAAAAAACTCCAACGTCTCTTTTGCAAAACGTATTCCGGTATTTTCCGTTTGCAAAAAAGAAAGCATATCGCTCGGAATAATTGCGTTGGCAAATTGATACGGCACTGCTTCTCCCATTCTCGCAAGATAATACGCCGCACCAAAATTCAAATCGAGAATGCCGTTTCGAACCACCGCACCAAGACGATTGTAGCGACCGAGTTTTGTTTTTATTTCAAACGTGCAGAGTTTCATTGAATTTGTTTTATTAAACCACTAAGACACTGAGAACACAAAGAAACACAAATTTTCTCAGTGAAACTTAGTGCCCTTAGTGTCTCAGTGGTTAAATCTAAAATTTATTTCTTCCCCACTTCCGTTTCTTTCCCTTCGCTCATCGTCGAAAATATTTTCCCAACGGAAGCAACAATTCCCGCAACATCGGAAAGATTGGAAGGAATTATCATCGTGTTATTTTTTTGTGCGAGTTTTCCAAATTCGTTTAAGTATTGTTCGGCGATGCGCAAGTTCACAGCATTCATTCCGCCTTGCTCGTTGATTGCAGAAGCGATTTCACGAATTCCTTTTGCCGTTGCATTTGCGACTCGCTCAATTTCTTGCCCGCGTCCTTCCGCTTCGTTGATGCGTTTCATTTTTTCACCTTCCGAACGCGCAATCGCTTCTTGTTTATCGCCTTCTGCGCGATTTATTTTTGCTTGCTTATCCCCTTCCGATTCTGCAATCAACGCGCGTTTTTCTCGTTCTGCTCGCATTTGTTTTTCCATTGCATCACGAATACTCGACGGCGGAACAATGTTTTTTATTTCATAACGCGTTACTTTTAATCCCCACGGAACCGATGCGTGGTCAACTGCCGTTACGACTTCTGCATTGATTTTTTCGCGCTCCTCAAATGTTTTGTCAAGTTCGATTTTTCCGATGAGACTTCGCAACGTTGTTTGCGCAAGTTGAATCGAAGCAAAAGCATAATTGCTGATTCCATACGATGCCTTCACCGGGTCAATGATTTGAAAATACAAAATACCGTCCACTTCCACTTGAATGTTATCTTTCGTAATACATCCTTGCGGAGGAACGTCAATTGCAACTTCCTTCAACGAATGTTTATACGCAACTTTATCAACAAACGGAATGAGGATGTGAAAACCCGCATCGAATGTTTCGTGATACTTGCCCAATCGTTCTATAATGAAAATGGTTTTTTGCGGAACCACGCGTCCCGATTTCATCACAACGATAAATGCAAGAAATATAAGTCCTAATAAAATTATTGTTCCGACGTCCATAAAATTACCTTTCTAAAATATTATGAGTTATTGAATTGATTTGACTTTTAACACTAAATTATTTCGTTCCACCACTTCTACAATTGTTCCTGTTGGAATTAGAACATCCGCCTCTGCTTGCCAAATTGTTCCGAATAATTCTACTTTCCCACTCACGCCGTTTGGAACTATTTCCGCAATAACTTTTGCTTTTTGTCCGTTCACATTATCAAGTTCATCGTCGGAATCAAGTTTGCCTGTAATTTTCCCGCGAAAAATTCCCGTGGCTTTTTTCCGAAACAACACCAATGCGAGAACCGATGCAATGAGAAATACAAAAAGTTGCGAAGTGAACGATGGAAGCACATGCAACCACACCAACAATGCAGTAACCCACGCGCCAACGCCGAAAAAGATGATAACAAATCCCGGAAGCATCAGTTCGGTAAGAATAAAGAGTAAGCCAACGATGAACCAGACAAGTTCGGATGGATAGAGTTCAAACATAATTCATTCTTTCGTTATCAATTTTTTTCGGTGGCAAATGTATTAAATTTTTGTTGAATATTTTCAAGTGCTGAATTCATTCGAGAGGTTGCATCGAGGAAAGAGAATAATGCTGCAAACGTTTCTGTTTCACTTTGAGAAAGTAAAAGCGTAGTCCCACCTTCAAGTTGTTTGAAAATGTGTTCGAGTTCTTTTTTTCTTTGAGATAATTCGGTTGAAATAATTATTTCCGTAGACTTCAATAGTTTACGAATTGTATTTTTCAACTCTGAACGTTCAAAGAGTTTGAGTTCAATAGAATGGAGCCCTCTCGGATTTAGAACATTTGTTATAGTTTCTTGTTCCTCTGTTTTCTTTTCTTGAATTACGTTCTGTTGTTCTTCTTCAAACGTTGTTGGCATTTCAATTGCTGCATTGGAATATTCGTCGAATAATTTATTTGCTTCCTTCAGTTGCACTTTCGCAACAAATATTTTCGTTAGCGAATTTCGAAATGAGAAAGGAAACGTGTTACTGGCATTTCGCTCATTCATTACAACGTATTCAATATTCTCTTCTTCCAACATTCCTTTCAAATAGGCAAGTTCACTTTCATCACTTGTCTCTTTCCAAAACTGAAAATCACTTTCGTTTATTGTTTCTTCTTCGATTAACGATTCACCACACGACGAACACTCTTTATCGTTTCCATTTACGATTGCACCACAGTTTGAACAATACGTTTCTGTTTCATCCGTTACATTTCTCTTTTGCTCATCCTTTGCTATTTCACTTTCATCAAACACACAACCACACGTTGGACATTTTTTTTCATTCTCTAAAACTTCTCCTCCACAATCGGGGCATTTGAACAGATTTGAAAACGTTGTTCCACATTTCGGACAACTTGTTGCAGATTCTGCAATCGTTGCGCCACAATTAGAACATGTTACTTCTTCTTCGGCAAACGAAACTCCACACGTGTGACAGTTTGTATCTTTATCAGAAATTTCTGCACCACATTCCGAACAGTGAGCATATTCGTAATTCTTTTCTTCGGCTTTTCCTAATGTTGATTGTTCCTTTCCTTCAAAAAATCTTCCACAAACTGAACACTCGGTTTGCGTTTCTGAAATCATTGTTCCGCAATCAGGACAAGGAAATTTTTCTCCGTGAATTTCTTCATCCTCTGAAAGCGATACGCCACAATTTGGACAAATCGTATCAGACTCGGAAACTACTTTACAACATTCTGAACAAGTAATTTCAATTTCTTCGTATTCTCTTTGAGATTGTACTTGCATAAATATTACCTCTCGATTATTTCTTCCTAATTTTTAATTCTTCATTCTCAATTATTCAAAGATTCCCCCTCTTCTCCTGCTCTCGCTCAATACTTTCAAACAATGCTTTGAAATTTCCTTTGCCGAAACTTCTGCTTCCTTTCCGCTGAATGATTTCAAAAAATAACGTCGGTCTATCTTCTACGGGTTTCGTAAAAATTTGCAGCAAATATCCTTCGTCATCTCTATCCACGAGAATGCCGAGTTTTTTCAATTCATCGAGCGGCTCATCAATTTTTCCCACACGCACTTGTAAATCGTCGTAGTATGTTGTCGGCACATAGAGAAAATCCACGCCTTGTTTTGTAAGTTGCGCAACTGTTTCCAAAATATTATCCGTCGCCATCGCAATATGCTGCACGCCGGCAGTTCTGTAGTAATCCAGATATTCTTCGATTTGACTTTTCTTTTTTCCCGCTGCCGGTTCGTTAATAGGAAATTTAATCCGCTCGTTTCCGTTCGACATTACTTTGCTCATCAACGCAGAATATTCCGTCGAAATATCTTTGTCGTCGAAATGCCTGAACATCTTAAATCCCATCACGTCTTCATAAAATTTTACCCACGTATTCATTTGTCCCCAACCAACATTTCCAACACAATGGTCAACATATTTTAAACCAACAGGATTTGAAATTGTATCGGTCTTTTCTATTTTTTTGAAACCGGGAAGAAACGTTCCACTATAATTTTTTCTTTCAACAAAAGAATGAATCGTATCGCCATAAATTTTTATTGCAGATTTTTTTACAACGCCGAATTCGTCTTTTAATTCCGTTGGTTCTTGCGCGGGAATTCCTCCGCGTTTTGTCGTTTCGATGAAAGCAGACTCGGCATCATCAACCCACAACGCTAAATCCTTCACGCCATCGCCGTGCAGTTTAATCTGTTCGGAAATAACATTATCAGGATGTAACGGAGTTGTGAGCACAAAGCGAATTTTCCCTTGTTGCACAACGTACGAAACTTTTTCTCGTTCTCCGGTTTCCAGTCCGCGATACGCAACAAGTTGAAATCCAAACGCGCTGCGATAAAAATGCGCCGCCTGTTTTGCATTGCCGACAAAGAACTCGATATAATCTGTTCCGTTGATGGGCAAGAAATCTTTTTCCATAGTTAAGGTGTTAGGTTTTTGGTGTTAGGTGTTAGTTTGTGAATAATATGAGTTTAGTAGCCACGAATTACACGAATGAACACTAATTTTTCTTTCGTGTAAATTCGTGCAATTGGTGGCAGAAAAATTTATTTCAACAAAATCATCTTCTTCGTTTCAGAAAACTTTCCCGATTGCAACCTATAAAAATACATCCCGCTCGAAAGTTTGTTCGCATCAAATTCTATTTCGTGTTCGCCTGCTTGGAGTTCTTTCATTGTTGAGTAACGTTGCTACTTCTCTTCCAAGAATGTCGAAAACTTTCAATGTTGTTTGTAGGGGCAATTCATGAATTGCCCCTACGGGAATTTTAAATCGTATTGTTGTTGTCGGGTTGAACGGATTTGGATAGTTTTGTAACAACAGAAAATCTGAAGGTAATTTTTCTTGTTCTTCGGGAACAAAGGTAATTCCTCCGTTCGTCGTTTTCATTACAACAC
>VGWC01000070.1 GCA_016873775.1 Ignavibacteria bacterium
TTGCTTTTCCTGCAGAATTGGTATCTGCAGATATTACACCGTTGGTATCTATGCTGTAATTCGACGCAATCACTGTGTCATAAAATCCGTTGTGAATACGTTTTAAAACCAGATCAACAAATAATGCAATCGAAAGATAATCATCGCTGCTGTCAACTTTCATTTCTTTCCAATACGTCATCAAACTGTCAAAATATCTTCCAGTTGCGGCGAGTGTTTGTCCCTGCATATTTCTTCCAATAAGAGTAATCGGCGTATCTATAACAAGTTGACCATAGTAAGGAGGAAGCACTTTCTTTTCACTTGCGACGATATTCAAATTTAAAAGAACACCGGATTCCCAAGCGATATTGTCGTATTTTTTCCGAACAGGTTTGATCGCTTTGCTGAGTTTTTTTGATTTCTTTCCTGTTACTCGGAGTGAATCAATGGGGAATGCTTGAGCAGTGTGTTCTTCCGTATAAAATTTTGCCAAGTCGCTTGCTTTCTTGAACAATATCCATCCGTATTGTTTTGCACGTATTTTATCTGTTTGCGGAACGCCTAACGTAACGGAGCCTGTTTTTCCTAAACGAGCAAATACGTTGTAAAGTGCAGTAGCGAGAGTTGGTTGCAAAGTGAGTAACGTGTTGTTTTTGAATTTCATCTTCACAGGTTCTGCTGCAAGAAGCGGTGTTGATTTGAATGTTCGGTATTTCGTTGTGTCTTCAAAATTTCCAAAGTTTTTATCAAGTTCGTGTTCACCGGAAGTTAGTTTTAATGTATAAACAGTTTCTGCAGGAGAAGTTTGATAATGTTTTGGTTTCAACACTTCTTTTACTAAATAATTTCCAGGTAATAAATTCAAGAAAGTATAATTTCCCGATGGATCTGAAAACGTTGTATCTGTTCCTGTTCCGGAAAGTTGTATTTCCCAATTTTCTAAACCCAACTCGTTTGCATCCCTGATAGCATTTCTGTTTTTATCGTTGAACACTACGCCGCTAATTGACCCTTTTTGAAAGTTGCCGAAATTTCTATCGGTAACGTTGAGGTTGGAAATAATTTCGAGCGAATACGTTCCGCTTTCAGGTTCCGATTGTGTCCAGGTTCCCAGAAGAATTTCAGAAACAGTGTAAGTGTTGGGTGCGAGATTATTGAACATATAATTTCCTTGAGCATCTGTTACAACAGAATCGCCGTTACTGAGTTTTATAATCCAGTTTTCAATTCCAATTTCGTTCGAGTCGAGAATTCCGTTCACATTTTCATCCAGATACTTTTTTCCGGAAATAGAACCTAAACGATAATTACCAAAATCATTATTCGTTACAGAATCGCCGCTGGTGAGAATAATAATGTACGTGCTGTCTTCAACGGGAAAACTTTGATAATATTCGTTGACTGTTTCTTCGCTGATGATGTACGTTCCTGGACCTAAATTCGTGAAAGAATACATCCCGTTTTCATCTGTTTGTACTGAAGCAGTTTCTTCTCCGTTGGTGAATGAAATGTTCCAGTTTGTTAGCGGAACATCGTTTGAATCGAGAATTCCGTTTGCATTCATATCTTCAAATTTCATTCCGCTGATGGAGCCGTTTTTGAAATTTCCGAAATCATTGTTTGCCGTATCTGTTCCAGAAAAAATTTCGATGGTATAAAATGGATCTGTTGGCAATGTTTGCGTCCACCCTGTTTGCAGACTTTCACGAACAGTATACGTTCCGGCAAGTAAATTTGTGAACGTATAGTTACCATTCATATCTGTTGAGGTTTCGCTTCCATCGTTGAGTTTGATAATCCAGTTTTCCAAACCGATATCATTCACATCTTTAATTCCGTTGCCGTTTTCGTCAAGAAATGTTGTGCCTCTGATTGTTCCGAACTTAAAACGCGGAAATTCGACAACTTGTGTTACGGTTGCCGTATTCACATTGACAGAAAAAGGTTCTGGCGATTGCGACGAAGAAAGATAACCGCTTTTTATTTCTGCAGAAACAGTATAATTTCCGAATGGAAGCAACATAAACGAGAAATATCCTAACGAATCAGAAAGTAGAGAATCTTCAACAGCGCCGGTAATGGAAATTTTCCAATTTGCTAATCCGTATTCTTCTGCGTCGTGAAAACCGTTTCCATTCAAGTCATCATAAATTTTTCCGGCAATCATCCCAAATTCTCCGTTGCCGAAATTTTGATTGAGTAAATCCAATGCGCTTGTCATTGTAAAAGTATGTATGCCTGGAAATGGAGGAAATGTTTGCGAAAATCCTTCCTGTTGTAATTCATACACTTGATAATCGCCTGGCGTGAGATTTGAAAACGAGTAATTTCCATTTGCATCGGTTAAAATTGTATCGTTCATAGGACCTTCGAGAACGATAGTCCAGTTTTCCATTCCCGATTCTTGAATTTCTTTCAAGCGGTTTCCGTTGGCATCGTTGAATTTCATTCCGGCAACAGAGCCAAGATAGAATACGCCGAAATTGTTTCCTGTTTCTTGACTCGCTTCTACGGTAACTTGATATTCAAATGGAGATTCAGGAAGTGTAACAATCGTTCCACTGATGGGGTATAGTGAAATAGTATACGTTCCGGGTTGTAGGTAATTGAAAACATAATAACCTTCGGTGTCAGTATAAACCGTGCGTTCTTCTGTTCCGGTAAGATTGAGTTCAGCATCAAAAATCGGTGGTTCGCCTTCATCAAATATTCCGTTACCATTGATATCTTCGAAAACAAATCCAGCAATAGAAGAACTTTGATAAATATAAACATCATCAAACGCCCATCCTTCGTCAACATCTACTTCATCTGCAACATATCGCATACGAAACTGAACATTTGATAACCCTTCGAATCCAATCATTGGCAATATGGAATTAACCCATCCGCTATCAGTAACGTTGAAATATTCGCTTGTTCCACTCCAGTTTGCGCCGTCGATAATTCCAGCAGCAGTTCCGCCAACGGGTGAATCATTATCGTACCAATTGTAACCGTTTAAATCTTCAAACTCGCCGAGTATCGTATAATTTACTCCATCGAGCGTGTATTCAATTGTGCCACCGTCAAAACCACCGTCGGTTAAATAATTATGATAGAAGTTCAATACCGGCGGAGTTGCAAGAGTTGAAAAATCAAATACCGGCGAAGTTACAAAAATGTTGATGTTGTCTGAATGGTTTAAAGAATCTAATGTTATCCACGATTTTGTTCCGCTCCACGCTCGGTCAATCTGCGTTTTTTTCGGCGTTGCGCGCATCCATTCATTTGTCGAACTTATTGCGCCCGATGACCATCCGGAATCGGAAACGGATTCAAAATTTTCAAAATAAGGAAATGAATTAACTTGAAACGTAGCAAAAAAATCTCCGTAAGTAATATTGTTGGATATGGAGCCATCGTTTTGCAAAAATCCTCGAACATATAATTGAAAATTTCCAGATGGCGGCAGGAAAGGTACAGTAAAAGCAACTTCAGCAACGAGCGGATTTCCCGCCCACGATGGAAAGACCGTTTCGTTGACACCATCGTTTTCGTTCGCTGGAGCGACTCCAACTTTGTGCGTTAAACTTACGGATGCAGGAGTTTGACCTGTGCCATCCCAACGCAAATATGCAATTACTTGAGTAGGATTTCCCTCGACCAATGGTAACGGTTGCAACGATACGGAGGTAACGGCTAAATCTATTTGCGCAGGAGAACCGATTCGAATTTTGTCAATAAATAAATTATTGCCATAATCATTTATCGCAATGAATGCAAGGACAACATTATTTCCTGCAATCGCTGCCGGAAGACCAACGCGTTCAGTTCGCCATTGTGTTGTAGTTGGAAAGAATTCGTCATCAGTAGTAAAAGTTTTCAATAAATTTCCTCCACGCTGATATACTTTTGTGAAGGTTATACCTCCGTTGGTAGAAACTTCGACGCGAAGTGAATCGGCAGAGCCGGCGTATTTTCCGTATGCGACATCGAATTTCAATGAATCGCCAACGACCAGATTTGTAAGAATTGGAGTTTTCAATGTATCGAATTGTCCGATAGCATCATAGTTGTAGAAGTTAATGAATGCTGATGCCGCACCATTTCCAAAACTGCTTGCAGTAGTTGTGCGTACCCAAGTGAACGATGCATCGGGATTTCCTACCCTCCATCCGTTTGGAGGGAACGTGGGGTTCTCAAATTCTTCGATAGTTAAACCGAGAACATTGGAAGATACTGTTTTTCCCAGAGTTATTGGATAATTTTTGAAGAGTGTTTTTTTCCCTTTTGTGTTTTTTTTGGGATTGCGATTGTTGTTTTTTTCTGCTAAAGAGAAAGTAAAAGAAAGAAAAAGAAATACTATAGTTAATGTAAATAAGTAACGAACTTGTTGCATAAGAACCTCGTGAATAATTTGTTTTTCGTTGAAAAAAATTGTAGCACAATTTTACGCAATTATTTTTATATTACCAAAAGTGAAATCACATCGTCATGGCTTTGGATTTCAAAATCGAAATTTCTTTTTCGGTTATGTATCGCCATTCGCCGCGTTTCAACCCTTCGCATGTAATGAAATCGTATGCGACTCGTTCGAGTTTTTCGATTTCATATCCAAAGGATTCAAACATTCTTCGTACCTGCCGATTTTTACCTTCGTGTATTGAAATACCAATTATTTTTCTTTTTCCTTTCGGAAGTATGTACACTTCGCTTTTGCTTGTCATACCATCTTCAAGTTTTATTCCTTGTCGAAGTTTTTTTTCGTCTTCCATCGTTAGCGGTTTATCAATTTCCACTTGATATGTTTTTTTGATTTCGTGTTTCGGATGCATCAATGCGTTTGCAAGTTCGCCATCATTTGTTAAAAGCAAAACTCCGGTTGTATTTCTATCTAATCTTCCAATCGGAAAAACCCGTTGTTTGACATTGACGTAATCCATTATCGCAGTTCTTCCTTTTTCATCATCGAGCGTTGTAATGCAATCTTTCGGTTTGTTGAAGACGATGTAAATCGGTTTATCGAGGAAGACGACTTGTTTTCCGTTGTAAAAAACTTTATCCGTTTCAGGATTTATTTTTGTACCAAGTTCAGTTACACGGGATTTGTTCACAGTAATTTTTCCGCTTGAAATCAATTCATCTGCATTTCTTCGGGAAGTAATTCCGGCGAGTGATAAAAATTTGTTAAGGCGAATTGTTTGAGTAGCGATGTTCATTTTTTTTTAAAAAATTTTCAGAGCAAAATAACTATTTATCTTCTTTGAAAAAACAAAAATCTTTTTTTGTATAACCATTCTTTCTATATTTCACGCGATTTTTTTATGAGTTTCACTGCACAACTTCATTTCAACTGATGCTTACCGATTTCGGACGAGTTCTCATCTTTTTTATCATAGGCGCAATTTTTACTGCCGGCGGATTAATTACTGCGTGGATCGTTCGTCCAAAACGCTGGTATCCCAATAAACTTACAACCTACGAATGCGGCGAAGAACCAGTCGGCGATTCGTGGGTAAAGTTCAACATTCGTTTTTATGTTGTCGCGCTTATCTTTTTAATTTTTGATGTTGAAGCCGTTTTTCTTTTTCCGTGGGCAGTTGTATATCAGAAATTAGGAATGTTTGCGTTTATAGAAATGGTTGTGTTTCTCGGAATTCTTTTCGTTGGTTACGCATACGTTTGGGTGAATGGCGATTTAGATTGGGATAAACCCGAACCGACAATTCCTCGTATTCCTTCGTTGAAAAATTTGAAAACATCTTCTGTTTCGTGATTCGTTAATTGTTATTCGTTATTTGTAAAAGTCATTAGTCAGTTGTCATTGGTCATTTGTAAATCATTAAGTTTAAGACTAACTTCAAATAACGAATAACACATAACATTTGTAAAAGTAAGACACAATTTTTTGAAATCGCAAATCTAAAATCTAAAATCACCAATGGGTTTACTCGACCAAAATTTTGAAAGCAATAATGTCGTTCTCACTTCCGTGGAAAGTTTTTTGAATTGGGCGCGACTTTCTTCGTTGTGGCAAATGCAATTCGGACTTGCGTGCTGCGCAATTGAAATGATGGCAGCATCAGCATCGCATTACGATTTCGACCGCTTTGGAGTTATTCCACGCGCAACTCCACGTCAGTCGGATTTGATGATTGTCGCCGGAACAGTTACACTTAAAATGGCAGACAGAATCAAACGTCTGTACGACCAAATGAGCGAACCGCGTTATGTGATTTCGATGGGAAGTTGTTCCAATTGCGGCGGACCGTATTGGGAACACGGTTATCACGTTCTCAAAGGTGTGGATAGAATTATTCCCGTTGATGTGTATGTTCCCGGTTGTCCTCCGCGTCCCGAAGCGTTGATGGAAGGATTGATGAAGTTGCAAGAAAAAGTTCGTACGGAAAAAATTTTTACGGGAAAGAAAGCGGCGTAAACGATGGGAATTACAATATTAAAAATTGAAATCGGAAACCCTTCTAATCCATCGAAAACAAAAGCCGTAGAGTTTATGGTAGATTCCGGTGCAATTTATTCTGTTGTTTCAAAAAAGATTTTGAAAGAGTTGGGAATAAGACCAATTGGGGAGCAAACATTTCGATTAGCGAATGGTGATTTAATTTTGAGAAAGAAAGGTATTGCATTGTTCAAATACAAAGATAAAATTGGAGGTGCAGACGTTATATTCGGAGAAGAAGGAGATAGCGCACTGCTTGGAGCATTCACACTCGAAGCCTTAGGTTTGGGTTTGAATCCATTAAAACGTGAACTCATAGATTTACCTATGGTATTAGCATAAGAGAATTATTCTATGTCTCCACAAGAAATTTTAGACAAACTGAAAACACAATTCGGCGAAGCAATTCTTGATGCAAAACTCGAAGGCAATCCCGATGCGTATATAAAAGTTGCAGCAAAAAGCATAAAAGAAATCGGAATGTATTTGCGCGATAATGATGAAATGCAATTCGATTTTCTTTCGTGTTTAAGCGGAGTAGATGTTGGAAAAGGAAATCTCGGCGTTGTGTATAATCTTGCTTCGATAACGTTGAAACACAAAATCACTTTGAAAATTGAAGTTCCTGTTACAGATACACACGTACCTTCTGTTGAAAGTGTTTGGCGCACCGCAGACTGGCACGAACGCGAATGTTATGATTTAGTTGGAATTATTTTTGACGGTCATCCCGATTTACGTCGCATATTACTTCCAAACGATTGGGAAGGATTTCCGCTTCGCAAAGATTACAAAGTTCCGGAATTTTATCGCGGAATGAAAGTGCCATACTAATAATGAAATTTAGTAAAGACCAACTTAAAGCATATTCCGATAGTTTGTTTGAACTTGCAATATAGCAATGGGTGCAATGGTTTTTGGTTCTTATTTTTCTGATAAGTTTTCATGGTGGCTTATACCGCTCGGAATTTTTATTTACAGTTTGGCAATTAGCATTGCAATCATTTTAAGAAAGTAAAAATATGTTAACAGCTTTTATGTTAGTTGCTCTCGCAGTAACAATCGTTGTGATTTCTTTGGTATTGATAAAACACCAAGTTCACGATGATAAACAGCAACTGAAGAACGTTCACTAAGTTTTATGTTTGAAACCACTTCACCAATTTCTCCTTCAACAATTACTTCTTCGGGAAAAACGATTCGCACCGAAGAAATGATTATCAATATGGGACCGCAACATCCTTCCACACACGGAGTGTTGCGTCTCGAACTCGTTGTTGACGGCGAAATTGTTACCGATGTTATTCCCCATATCGGATATTTGCATCGCTGTTTTGAAAAACACAGCGAGCGAATGGCAAATTATCAGCAAGTAATTCCGTACACCGATAGAATGGATTATCTCGCTTCGATGAATATGGATTGGGGATATGCGCTTGCCGTTGAACGATTGTGCGGAATAAAAGTGAACGAGCGCGTTGAATACATTCGCGTAATTATGGCGGAGTTGCAGCGCATCGGTTCTCATCTTATTGCGCTTGGAACGTACGGACTTGATGTTGGCGCGTTCACTCCGTTTCTGCTTATGTTCCGCGACCGCGAATATATTTTGGATTTGTTTGAAATGACATGCGGCGCGAGATTGCTCTACAATTATATTTGGGTTGGAGGAGTTTCGCATGATTTGCCGCTAAACTTTATTCAAAAGACAAAAGAGTTTTGCAATTATTTCAAACCGAATATTATCGAGTGCAATAATCTTTTAACCTATAACGAAATTTTTATCAAGCGAACTGCAAATGTTGGAATTTTACCTGCAGATGTTGCAATCAATTACGGATGTTCGGGACCAATGTTGCGCGGTTCGGGAATCAATTGGGATTTGCGCCGCGATGACCCATACGGAATTTACAATAAATTTGAATGGGATGTGATTGTTGGAAAAGGTGAAATGGGAACGCTCGGCGATTGTTGGGATAGATATATGTGCCGCGTTCGAGAAATGGAGCAAAGCATTCGTATTATTGAACAAGCGCTCGAACAAATTCCCGAAGGCAACGTGCAAGAATCAATTCCGAAACGTATTCGCCCGAATCCCGGAACAGATATTTATACACGAACAGAATCTCCGCGCGGCGAACTCGGATTTTATATAATGAGTGACGGAACAAATTCTCCGTATCGTGTGAAAGCGCGTTCTCCGGCATTTGTGAACTTGAGTGTTCTCCCCGAAATTTGCCGCGGTTATATGATTGCAGATGTTGTTGCAATTACCGGAAGCGTTGATATTGTGTTGGGAGAAGTGGATAGATAGTTATGGAACAACTCCTCAAAAATATTTTACAAAACGATATACTCGTTTATATCGTGCTTGCCGCATTACCGTTGCTGTTTGTATTGCCGTACGCATTGTTTGCAGTGTGGTGGGAACGGAAAGTTTCTGCGCATATGCAAGATAGACTTGGTCCGATGCGCGTTGGCGGATGGCACGGTTGGGCGCAAACAATTGCTGATATTGTAAAACTTATTCAGAAAGAAGATATCGTTCCGGCAGCCGCAGATAAGAAGTTACATTTTCTTGCGCCGTATGCTGTGTTCATCGGTTCGTATGCTGCGTTTGCGGCAATTCCGTTCAGCAGCGCATACATCGGAAGCAATATCAATCTTGGCATTTTTTATATCGTTGCAGTTTCTTCCATTGTCGTTGTTGGGTTGTTGATGGCTGGTTGGTCATCAAATAATAAATGGTCGTTGTTTGGTGCAATGCGTTCTGCCGCGCAAATAGTGAGTTACGAAATTCCAACTATTATTTCTATTCTTTGCGTTGTAATGATTGCTGGAACGATGAACTTGCAAGAAATCAATCACGCGCAAACAGGTTGGTTTTGGAATTGGTTTGTCTTTCAGAAATTTCCGTTTGTGTTTATTGCGTTTATTATTTTCTTTGTCGCATCGCTTGCCGAAACAAATAGAACTCCATTCGATATTCCGGAAGCAGAATCTGAACTTGTTGCCGGTTATCATACGGAATACAGCGGAATGAAATTCGCATTGTTCTTCCTTGCCGAGTATGCAAATATGTTTGCAGTTTCAGCAATTGCATCAACATTATTTCTCGGCGGATGGAATAGTCCGTTTGGTGATTTTCTTGGCGGACCGATATTGGGTTTTTTCTGGTTCGCCGCGAAAGGAATGTTTTTCGTAACGATACAAATGTGGCTTCGTTGGACACTTCCTCGATTGCGCGTTGACCAACTAATGCACGTTTCGTGGAAAGTATTAACACCATGGGCTTTTGTGTGTATGTTTGCAATTGGACTTTGGGTAATGATGTAATTTATTATGCAAAGTACTCTTCAACATACTTCAACTCAATTCAATTCGTTTGTTGAATCCTTTTCTCATTTAGATTTATCTGAGAAAAGACAGTTATGGAAAACGATTTATGGAACATTAGAAGAAATCGAAGATGAGTTGTTTGAACAAGATTCAATTATTCAAAATGAAGTGAGAGAAGCCCGTGAAGAATATAAAGCAGGAAAATATGTTACGTTGGATGAGTTTATTTCAAAGAGAAAAAATAATAATGGATGAAATATCAACTTGTCATTCCACACATTGTTGAACGACAAATTGATAATTTGCCGAATTTCATTCAAGAGCGAATTGAAAAAATACTTATAGATTTAGAAAATAATCCTCGACCTTACGGATGCAAAAAATTGAGAGGAACGGTAAATGAATATAGGATACGAATTGGTAATTACAGATTACGATATGAAATTGACGACAAAAAATCTATTGTGTTATTAGTTTCTTGTAAAGACCGTAAAGAAGTTTATAGATAATTATGAAACAATATTTCCGCGATATATATCAAGCAATTTTTACCGTTCTCGTCGGAATGAAAATTACTTACAAGCATTTATTTATGCCGACGGTAACAATTCAATATCCCGATGAGCGACGTGCAGTTCCCGAACGCGCGCGCAACCGTTTGTATGTGAATATGGATGACTGTATCGGTTGCGACCAATGTTCAATGGCGTGTCCCGTAAATTGCATTTCGATTGAAACGGTAAAAAGTGTTGCCGGCGATGAACCCGGTGTAACATCGCTTGGAACGAAAAAACGTTTGTGGGTTTCAAAATTTGATATTGATATTGCGAAATGCTGTTATTGCGGTTTGTGCGTATATCCCTGTCCAACAGAATGTATCGTGATGACGGATGTGTACGAGTTTTCCGAATTTGACAGACACAGTTTGGTTTACAATTACGCAACAATGTCGCAAGATGATATTGCAGATAAAAAAACAAAAGCCGCTCAAGCAGATGCAGAAGCAAAAGCGAAAAAAGCCGCAGCGGCAGCAGCACCGAAGCCTGTTGCAACTCCAACAGTAGCAACTCAACCTTCAACCACTGCTGTATAATTTAGAAAGTAATTTGTAATTGGTAATTAGTCATTTGTATTTCAATGTTCAATCTAAAATGTAAAATATAAAATCTAAAATGTCTTTATACGATTACACATTTTACGCATTCGCAGCAATTACACTTGTTTCTGCAGGAATCGTTGTTTTCTCACGCAACATTATTTATTCTGCATTTTCGTTGCTCTTTACGTTTTTCGGCGTTGCTGGATTATATGTTTTGTTGAATGCAGATTTCCTCGCAGTAACACAACTACTTATTTACGTTGGCGGAATTCTCATTCTTCTTCTCTTTGGCGTGATGTTGACGAACAAAGTCGTCAGCGTTGATATAAAAACCGGAACATTGCAAACTGTTCCCGCAACAATTTTGATATCAATCACTGCCGGAACATTGTGCGGCATTTTTTACGTAACCGATTGGCGTGTCGTCACTTCACTTCCTGAAATGAATACTACTACATACAAACTCGGCGAAATGTTGATGACAAGTTATCTGTTGCCGTTTGAAATTGCTTCTGTCGTTTTACTTGTTGCATTGATAGGTGCGGCGATAATTGCGAGAAAAGAAAAAGTAGCTACGAAATAATTTTTTGAAATGTTAACATCAGTAACCCTTACGCACTATCTCATCGTCAGCGGAATTTTATTTTCGCTGGGAATTTTTGGCGTTATAACCCGGCGCAATGCAATTCTCGTGTTGATGGGAATTGAACTCATACTCAATTCGGCAAACATCAACTTCATCGCATTTTCTCGTTACGGCGGAATGAATCTCGATGGACAAGCAGTTGCAATTTTTGTTATTATTCTCGCTGCTGCCGAAGCCGCTGTTGCGCTTGCGATTGTGTTAAATATTTATCAACGCTTCAACACGGTCAATGTTGATGATATTAGTAGAATGAAAGAATAACTTCATTTTACATTTTACATTTGACATTTTAGATTGATATGAATGAAGAAGAGTTGAAAACTCGAACAAAACAATTTGCTTTACGAGTTATCAAATTAGTGAATGCATTGCCGAAAACACTTGTAGGAAAAGTTATTGGAAATCAATTACTTCGTTCTGGAACATCGGTTGGCGCTAATTATCGTGCGGTTTGTCTTGCTCGTTCAAATGCTGATTTCATTTCAAAACTTGGAATTGTTTTGGAAGAAACTGACGAATCCTCATACTGGATGGAATTGATTTTAGAAGCCGAACTAATGACACTTGACCGAATGAAAGAGATAATGCAAGAAGCAAAAGAACTTACGAAAATATTTATGGCATCGTTGAAAACGTCAAAACGAAATCGTAAGTAAGCTATGCTCAATGTAAAATATAAAATTTAAAATTTTCAAATGTCTCACGAAACAATCATAACTCTTTC
>VGWC01000071.1 GCA_016873775.1 Ignavibacteria bacterium
TGTTCAAAAAATTATTAGAAAAAAAATTGTTTTGTTAAGTTTTATTTCAGCAACAAGAATTTTTTCGTTGAAAAGGTTAGTTCTCTTCGTAAGGTATGTTACCCGAGAATAGAATTGAGGAGCGGAGATAGTACTATTTCTTCGTTCGACCATTGGATTCTCAAAGGACCTTGCCATCTTTGTGAAATAAAATAGTCTTCTCCATCGTGTTGCAGTTTTCTGCAACACACAAACGAGTAATGGAGTTGTAAATAAACTGGTTTGAATATAGAATATTCATTTTTTCTATCAAAGAACATCAGATTTTATTTTCCGAAAAAATTTCTCCTTGTTTTTCCAAAACTTTCTTTTCAAGTGCAGTAAATTTTTCTATATTTTGCCCTCAAATTTTTTTCAGACAGAATTGTTTTGCAATCACGACAATCTCTGTTGCAAACTATTGTATTTTATATAGTGGCTTTTCATTTCTTCAACAAAAAGAAACCAACGCAAACATATACGCTTGTTCTGTTTCCTTCCGGGAACGCAGAACAGCAGCGAATTATTTCTTTCAGTTTGTGGAAAACTATTGTTACACTTGCGTTTATTCTCGTCTTCGGATTTTTTTCTATTCTTGCAGTTTTCCTTTGGACTCCTGCGCGCAATCTGATTTCTGTTTCACAACAACAAGAACCACCGTTCAACGATGTCCAGTTATTTCAGAAAAAAATTCTCGACGTGAATACGCAACTTACTGAATTACGCGAATACAATATTCAGTTGCGAAGAATGCTTGGTCAAAAAGTATCGCGTGAAGATTCTCTGTTTCTTGTTGAACAACGCAGCAATCCTGAACGTGAAGAACGTCTACTGCAGAAAATTCAGGAACATTCAATTTCCGACTTCCTTCAAAGCGGTACAACAAAATTTTCAGTAAGCGATGCGGAACATTTCACGCTTGAGTTTCCGTTGCTGATGCCAACGCAAGGTTTTTTTTCACGGCAATTTGAATCGGAACAAGGACATATAGGAATTGATATCGTTGGAAAAAACGGAACTCCCGTCGTGAGTCCTGCAGACGGTTATGTTATGTTTTCTTCGTGGACGTATGATTATGGAAATACCATTATTCTTGCACACAGCAACGGTTTTATTACGGTATATAAACATTTGGAAATATTGTTGCAGTCTCCATTCACCAATGTGCGTCGCGGAAATGTTCTCGCAACGCTTGGAAACACTGGGCGATTAAGCACAGGTTCGCATTTGCATTTTGAAATTTGGAAGAACGGTTTCCCGCTTAATCCGGAACATTTTTTACTTCAAACAAATAGTTAAGAATTGCAATGAAATTTGAAACCGGCAACAAGCAACTCAACATCATCGGGCGCGGAACAACAGTGCAGGGAAAAGTTACGAGCAGTGGTTCGCTTCACGTTGACGGAAATATTGTTGGCGATATTACAGCAACAGATAACGTAGAAATCGGTGTAACGGGACAAGTAAAAGGAAATGTTCAAGGGAAAATGATAAAAATTTCCGGCTCTGTTGATGGAAAAATAGATTCTTCCGATACGCTCACGTTTTTGGAAAAAGCCGTTGTTCGCGGAGATATTCGCGCCGCAAAACTGATCATTGAAGAAGGAGCAAGGTTCAACGGTAACTGCGCGATGAATGAACAAACAATAAAACCCAAAGAATCGTAATGGCGTTATTTGGTGAAGAACATTATTTTCGCGAAGCCGCGCCGTACATAGGATTAGGAATTCAACTTGCGCTCGTTGTCGTTGTTTTTTATTATATCGGAAAATGGTTCGATGGAAAATTCGGAACTGCTCCGTGGATGTCGTTAGCAGGAATAGCAGCGGGAAGTGTTGGCGGATTTATTTCTTTTTACAAAAAAATAAACGCGCTTTCGGAACGCGAAAATAAAAAAATGAAATGAAATGTTCATTTCCCATACAAGTTCTTCTCATCCTTGTTGTTTCCATACTCTTCACGGTATATCCGTTGAACGATTGGACAAACGAACGGGTTTCGTTTGCGGCTCAAATTGGCATATTGATTATGTCGTTGAATGCGATGTTCGGATATTGGACAATACAAAAAGCATATCATAAAAGTAATAATATTTTCCTGAAATACGTTTTCGGTGGAATGTTTATTCGATTACTCGTACTTGCTTTGTTTCTTCTATTGCTGATAAAAGTTTTTCATATTGACATTCTTGCGTTGATAACAATAATGTTTTTATACTACTTCGTTTTTATGATTCTCGAAATCATTTACGTTCAAAAGAAATTAGCAAAATAGTTAAACGTTATCCGTAATGTGTTATTCGTATAAATTCGCTACTATCAACAGATAACAATTAACGATTACAAACAATGTTTCAACATTCAGAACATACAACTGTAATTGCAGATACTTTAAAAACCGCCGCAGAACACGGCGAACAAAAAGAAAATCTGTTCGTTGAACTTTTGCATCACACGCAAAACTCCAACGAACTCGAACTTCCGTTTCTTGGCCACGTGCATTTACCGCATTTCGAACCGTTTCATTTTCTCGGAATGACGTTCGATATGTCAATTTCAAAACACGTTGTGTTTCTTATTCTTTCTGCAATTCTTCTCGTCGTTGCGGGAATAATTGCAGCGCGTTCCAACTCAAAGAAAAAAATTCCAAGCGGCTTCGGAAATTTGATGGAAGTGTTTGTTGTTTTCATTCGCGATGAAATCGCTATTCCGAATATGGGAAAAACAGGAGTGAAATATCTTCCGTATCTCATAACGACATTCTTTTTCATTCTCATTATGAATTTATTCGGAATGATTCCTTACGGAGCAAGCGCAACAGGAAATGTAAACGTAACTGCCGGACTTGCAATTATAGCGTTTTTGATGATTCAATTTGCAGCCATTCGCGCGCAGGGAATCGGACATTATCTCGCGCATTTAACCGGCGGAGTTCACTGGGCGCTTTGGCCGATTATGATTCCGATTGAAATTCTCGGACTTTTTACCAAACCGTTTGCGCTGTGTATTCGTTTGTTTGCGAATATGACCGGTGGACATATTGTTATCGTTGCACTCATCGGTTTAGTTTTTATTTTCAAAAGTTGGTTCATCGCTCCTGTTCCAATTGCATTCGTCCTTGGAATTAATTTTCTCGAACTGTTTGTCGCATTTTTGCAAGCGTATATTTTCGTAATGCTGACTTCACTATTTATGGGACTAGGAATGGTTTCGAACTCATCTGACAAGTCGGAACACGCACACAGCAAGGAACATCATTAACATTTTTTTTCATAAATCATACTTTCATTAACATTTAACTTGGAGAATATTCTCAATGGATACAATTAGCAACTTTGGACTTGGTTATCTCGCCGCAGGAATTGGCGCTGGACTTTCAGTATTTGGCGCTGGATTCGGAATTGGAAAACTCGCTGCTTCCGCAATGGACGCATCGGGAAGACAACCGGAAGCCGCAGGACAAATACGAACATCAATGTTGATTGCCGCCGCACTTATCGAAGGTGCAACATTTTTTGCGCTTGCAATCTGCATTATTCTCGCAACAAAATAAAGTTCGGGAATTGTTAATCGTTATACTTGTTAATCGTTATTGTGCGAATAACAAATGGTTGCGAATTTGCGAATGAAAATCACCTTCGTAAATTCGTAATGTTTCGTTCTTCGCACAGTAAAACGCAAAAGGCGTAACTCAAAACGATAAACTCATAACAGATAACGAATACCTATTTCTCAAACAGAAAACAGTAAACTACAAACTGTAAACTTTTTTATGTTAGAACTCAATCCCGGACTTATCCTCTGGACACTCATTATTTTCGTCGCGCTTGTTTTAATCTTAAAGAAAGTAGCGTGGAAACCAATTCTCGACGCACTGCATAAACGCGAGCACGATATTCACGATGCAATAACAAACGCAGAAAAGGCGCATAAAGAAGCGGAGAAATTACTCGCTGAACATCGCGCACAACTTGCACGCATCAACGAAGAATCGTCAAAATTGCTGAAAGAAGCGCGCGACACTGCAGAGCAATCGAAGAATATGATTCTTCAGCAAGCGAATGTAAGCGCACGACAAATGATTGAGCAAGCAAAAAATGAAATTGAACGCGATAAAGAAGCCGCGCTCCTTTCGTTACGAAAAGAAGTTGCTTCCCTTGCTATTCAAGCCGCAGGAAAAATTCTCGACGAATCTCTCGACGAAGAAAAACATCGAAAACTCGTGGACAATTTTATCACAACGCTTCCCAAAAACTAAACGTTCATGGCATCCAGCAAACGAGCCGCACATCGGTACGCACTCGCGGTACTTGACCTTGCAACAGAATTACAATACGTTGATTCTGTTGCAGACGATTTTGCAATGTTGAATGATGCAATGCAATCTTCACGGGAGTTGAAAAACTTTTTCCGAAGTCCGATTATCAATCGCCAGAAAAAGAAAATGATTGTCAACGAATTATTCCTAAAAAAAGTAAGCAAACCGACAATGAATTTCCTTTCACTGATTGCTGCAAAAGGAAGAGAAGAATTACTCCCGGAAATTGTGGAAGAGTTTATAAAGTTAAACAATGTGCGCCACAATCTCCTGAACATCACCGTAGATTCTGCTGTTGAACTTACGTCTTCGCAGAAAGAACAACTTATTCATCATTGGGAGCGAATAACAAAAAAATCCGTTCGTTTGCAAGCGATCGTTGATAGAGCGTTACAAGGCGGCTTTGTTGTTCGCGTCGGCGATACGGTGTGGGATGCAAGCGTCAAACGACAATTAGAAATGATGTGGGAAAAGTTTACCGGTGAACATTGATTTTAGATTTTATATTGAACATTTTAGATTGAAGGTTGCAATGTTCAATATAAAATGTAAAATTCTCAATCGCATTGATACAATTAGAAAAACAAAGTTTAAACTCAAACTATAAGATAAAACAAATAAACTATGACACAAATTCGACCCGATGAAATTTCTGCAATATTGCGACAACAACTTTCCGGTTTTGAAAAAGAAATAGACACCTACGAAGTCGGAACAGTTCTGTACGTTGGAGATGGAATTGCGCGCGTGTACGGACTTACCAACGTTATGGCAAGCGAACTCGTAGAATTTCCAAACGGCGTATATGGAATGGTTCTCAATCTGGAAGAAGACAATGTTGGTTGCGTTCTTTTCGGCGAAAGCACCCTTGTCCGCGAAGGCGATATAGTCAAACGAACAAAACGACTCGCATCAATGCCCGTTGGTGAGAAAATGCTCGGTCGAGTTATCAATCCATTGGGACAGCCGGTAGATGGATGCGGCGCAATTTCAACCGACAAATTTCTCCCGATTGAACGAAAAGCCCTCGGAGTCATTCAACGACAACCCGTGAAAGAACCGCTTCAAACCGGATTGAAATCCGTTGATGGAATGATTCCCATCGGACGCGGACAACGAGAACTTATTATTGGCGATAGACAAACAGGAAAAACTGCGGTTGCGGTTGATACAATTATCAATCAAAAATTTACTCACACGGAACGTGCGAAAGAACTCGGAATAAAACCCGTGTATTGCATATACGTTGCCATTGGTCAAAAAAATTCTACTGTTGTGCAAGTTGTAACAACACTCGAAAAGAACGGCGCAATGGATTATACAACAGTTATTGCGGCAAATGCAAGCGACCCTTCACCTTTACAATTTATTGCACCGTATTCCGGAGCAACATTAGGAGAATTTTTCCGCGACAATGGAAAACACGCGCTTGTTGTGTACGATGATTTATCGAAACATGCCGCGGCGTATCGTCAAGTATCTCTTCTTCTTCGAAGACCCCCGGGACGTGAAGCATATCCCGGAGATGTTTTTTATCTTCACTCGCGATTATTGGAACGCGCATCGAAACTGAATGATGAACTTGGAGGAGGAAGTTTAACAGCATTGCCCGTTATAGAAACACAAGCAGGCGACGTTTCTGCATACATTCCGACAAATGTTATTTCCATTACCGACGGACAAATTTATCTCGAACCGAATTTGTTCAATGCAGGAGTTCGTCCTGCTATCAACGTAGGAATTTCTGTTTCGCGTGTTGGAGGAAATGCTCAAATCAAAGCGATGAAAAAAGTTGCCGGACGTTTGCGTTTGGAACTTGCACAATATCGCGAACTCGAAGCATTTGCAAAATTCGGTTCCGATTTGGATAAATCAACTCAACAACAACTTCGTCGCGGTTCTCGTCTTGTAGAAATATTAAAACAAGGACAATATGAACCGATGCCGGTGGAAAATCAGATTTCGATAATTTTTGCAGGAACGAACGGCTATCTCGACGAATTTCCTCTCGAACAAGTGAAACGTTTCGAAAAAGAATTTCTGGAAATGATGGAAATAAAACACAAAGATGTTCTCAATGCAATTGCACAAACAAAAGATTTAACCGAAGAGATAACTAAGAAATTGAACACGATTCTCCGCGAGTTTTCTGAAACGTTTAAGACGAAGAAGTAATTTCGTTTTGCAGTTATGGAAGATGAAAAAATTAAAGTTGTTGGAAAAAGAAAAATTGGAAAGAAAGATTTACTCTCTCTTAACAATTTATTCAAACTTGTTATCGTGTTGCGAAAAGATAAGCCATTTATTCCACGAGGAGTCTATAAATTTAAAAGTTTTGAAGAAAGTCAAGAATGGACACTCAAAATGATGACGAGAAAATAGAAGCAAGAACGCCAACAGCCGACGATTTAATTGCATTATGTCGAGAGTTCAATAATCGAAACGCGAAATACGTTGTCGTTGGTGGAATGGCGATGATTCAAATGGGGTATGGAAGAACAACAGAAGACATTGATTTACTCTTGGATTCGTCAGCAGAAAACCAGGAGAAAGTAATTTCAGCATTGCTTACACTTCCAGAAAAAGCAGCAAAGGAAATTCAACCAAATGATTTAAATGAATTCACCGTTATTCGAGTTGCTGATGAATTTGTTGTTGACTTAATGAAATCTGCGTGTGGAATTGAGTACGAAGAAGCAATCAAACATTCTACAATAATAACACTTGAAGGCGTTCCAATTCCGTTTGCAAAACCGGAATTACTATGGCGAATGAAACAAACGATGCGAGAAAAAGATAATCTCGATTTATTTTTTTTGAAAGAACTTTTGCAACAGAATACATAATGGCAACACTCCGCGAAGTACGCCGACGCATTGTTAGCGTCAAAAGCACACAGAAAATTACCAAAGCGATGAAAATGGTAGCTGCCGCAAAAATGCGACGCGCACAGGATGCTATTATCGCTGCGCGCCCATATTCAAAAAAAATGAAAGAGATGCTTCTCCAAGTTTCCTCGCAACAAGCAGAAACTTCGAATCCATTTTTCACCGTTCGTCCAATTGAACGCGCGGCATTTGTTATCGTTTCTGCCGACCGAGGATTATGCGGAGCGTTTAATTCCAATCTAATAAAAACTGCAACGCAACACATTGAAAAAAAATATGGTGCCATTCATAGTGCAGGAAATTTACTTCTATATTGCGTGGGAAAGAAAAGTTTTGATTTCTTTTCAAAAAGAAATTATGAAATTGCAGGAAAACAAATAGGAATGTTCAACAATTTGCAGTTCAGCAATGCGCTTTCGCTTTCTGAAGAACTCACGCAGGGATTTTTATGCGGCGAATTTGATTCGGTTGAAATCATTTACAACGAATTCAAATCCGTCATCTCGCAAAAAACTGTTTTCGAACAATTTCTTCCATTGGTTCCTTTGGATGCAACTTCGGAGCGTTCGCAATCGAATGATAGTTACATTTACGAACCAACGAAAACAAGAATTTTGGACACCCTCATTCCGCAGCATTTGAATTTTCAGATTTGGCGAATCCTCCTTGAATCGAATGCATCGGAACAAGCGGCACGAATGACGGCAATGGAAAACGCAACAAACAACGCAAGCGATCTTATTTCTTCGTTGCAACTTTCATATAATAAAGCGCGTCAAGCCGCAATCACAAAAGAAATTCTGGAAATCGTTGGCGGTGCAGAAGCATTGGCGCAAGCAGGATAATTTTATTGAAATCCTTCAAGAGTTTTTCAAATCTTGAAGGATTTTTTCCTTTTGGGGTGAAGAATCTCGCTTATTTATTTTCAATTATTTTCGTTCGCCATCTTTGATACTTTTCCATTTTCCACTATATTTTCCCCGCATTTTTTAGCAAAACAACTTTTTTTCACTCAACGTACTTTCATTGTAATATGTCAAGGAGAAAATGGTATGAAGATTCAAGTGGAAACGCTCTCAAACGGGATTCACGAATACAAATTTGTTGTTTTGCCCGAAGAAATATTTTCCGATGATTTAACTGTTCCTGCCGATTTATCAATTCAAGAAGTTCCGGACTTTCAACATCCAATTTATGTTGCCGCAACTATCGAAAAAAATACTCGCCACGTTTATCTCAAAGTGTCAATTCATACTATCGGCAAATTTCAATGCGACCGATGTGTTGAATATTTTGAAAACGAAATTGATAATTCGTACGAAGCAGTGTATCGTTACCAATCGCGCGTTCCGTTCCCGTTGCAAACAGGAGAAAATGATGATTTCATTATTCTCGACGAGAACAATCCGATTATTGATTTATCCGAAGACGTTCGCCAAACGTTATTGCTTTCTGTTCCAATGAAATTATTATGCAAGGAATCATGTGCAGGTCTTTGCTCACACTGCGGAACAAATCTCAATGAACAACCGTGCGATTGTATTTCAGAAATTGACGAACGATGGAATTCACTTGTAAGTTTAAAAAGAAATAATTAATTCAAATACCCTATGCCAAATCCTAAACGACGCCATTCGAAAGAACGAGGAAGAAAACGACGAACGCATTACAAAGCAACACCGCCATCAACTGCAGAATGTCCACAATGCCACGAACAGAAACTTCAGCACCGAGCATGCCCAAACTGTGGATTCTATAACGGTCGTGTTGTAACGGTTCCCAAAGAAGCATAAGTTTTACTGAGATTTTTCTTGCAGAGAACGAAGGAAACTTCCTGAAAAAAAATCATTCACAAACTACTATTCGTATAGTGGTTGACGCAATGGGTGGAGATTTTGCGCCTCATAATATTGTAATGGGCGCACTCGCTGCATTGCATGAAACCAATAACAGATTTCACGTAATTCTCGTAGGCAAAGAACGTGAAATTAAGCGCGAACTTCATTCGGCAAAATTAAAAAACGAAAATTTTTCAATCGTCAATGCGGATGAAATTCTCGATATGCACGATTCTCCAACTGCCGTAGTAAAAACAAAAAGGAATTCTTCTATTGCTGTTGGGACATCGCTTCAAAAAGAAGGAAAAGCGGATGCATTTGTAAGTGCAGGAAATACTGGTGCAGTAATGTCTGCGGGAACACTTATTCTCGGAAGAATTCCCGGGGTGAGTCGCCCAACAATCGGAACGTTTTTACCTTCGGAAAAAGGCATGTGTTTGCTTCTTGATGCAGGCGCAAATGTTGATTGTCGCCCGCAACATCTTTTCGAATTTGCAGTAATGGGAAGCATATATACAAACGCGATGTTTGATGATGTCAACCCGACCATTGGGCTTTTAAACATCGGCGAAGAAAGTACCAAAGGAAATGAAGTTACAATTGAAACACATAAATTGCTTTCCAACAGCAATTTGAATTTCATTGGCAATATGGAAGGTCGCGATATTTTAAAAGGAGTTGCGCAGGTTATCGTCTGCGACGGTTTTGTAGGAAATATCATATTAAAATTTGCTGAAAGCATTCCGTCGTTCTTGAAAAGCAGATTCAAAGCGTACGCGCAACAAGGAATGTTCAAAAAAATATTTATCGGAACGATGCGGGGAACATTACGAAAAATTTTTCAATCGCTTGATTATGAAGAATACGGCGGAGTACCTTTGCTAGGTGTCAATGGTGTCGTCATTATCGGACACGGAAAATCTACTGCAAAGGCAATAAAATATATGATACTGAAGGCGGAAGAAACTGTTCAGAAAAAAATCAATGAGAAAATCGCCGCAGCTATCTCGAAAACGCAAAACGAAATAGAAGTAGTAACTGTATGATTCCGGATTGGAGATTACAGTCATTAGTCATTAGAAGATTTACAAATGACTAATTACCAATGACGTTTTGTAATCCGTAATCTCAAATCTGAAATCTTTTTTTTAACTTTTAATTTACATTTTGCATTGAACCTCAACCATCGCCTTCGCGCAACGATAACTGCTGTTGACCATTTCGTTCCGGAAAAAATTCTTTCCAATTTCGATTTGGAAAAAATAGTTGACACAAATAACGAATGGATATTAGAACGAACTGGAATTCGGGAACGCCGAATATTGGAAAAAGGCGCAACTTCCGATTTAGCAATCCCAGCAGCAACCGGAGTGTTGAAGCAGCGCGGCATTTCTGCTGAGGAACTCGATGTTATTATTGTTGCAACCGTTACGCCCGATATGTTTTTCCCTTCCACTGCTTCTCTTATTCAAGATGCTATCGGAGCGAAAAATGCGTGGGGATTCGATATGGAAGCGGCGTGTTCGGGATTTCTTTTTGCTTTGATGACAGGCGTACGATTTATCGAAAGCGGCGCATATAAAAAAATACTTGTTGTCGGTGCAGATAAAATGAGTTCTATTGTTGATTACAAGGATAGAAATACGTGTATTTTATTTGGAGATGCAGGTGCGGCAGTTCTTCTTGAACCTTCTGAAAACTCGAATGAAGGAATTTTCGATTCTATCTTGCGACTCGACGGAAGCGGAAAAGAATTTCTATATATGAAAGGTGGCGGAAGTTTGAATCCTTCTTCGCACGAAACAATAGATAACGGAATGCATTATTTATATCAAGATGGAAAAGCGGTTTTCAAGGTTGCGGTGAAAGGAATGGCGGATGTTTCGGCAGAAATTTTGGAGAAAAATAATTTGACGGGAAACGATGTTGATTGGCTAGTTCCTCACCAGGCGAACTTGCGAATCATTGATGCGTGCGCTAACAGAATGGGGCTTGATGCTTCGAAAGTGATGATAAACATTGACCGTTATGGCAATACCACTGGTGCGACAATTCCGATGTGTCTTTCCGAGTGGTATAAAAGCGGCAAGTTGAAGAAAGGACACACGGTTGTTCTTTCTGCTTTTGGTGCGGGATATTCGTGGGGCGCAATTTTGTTGAAGTGGGGAATATAGAATTTTAGATTTTAGAATTACGATTTTCTGATTGAGTAAGCTCGCTTTCATATTTCCCGGACAAGGTTCGCAATATGTCGGGATGGGAAAAGATTTATGCGAAACATTTCCTCTTGCGAAAGAAATGTTTCAACGCGCGGATGAAATTCTCGGTTACTCGCTTTCAAAAATATGTTTTGAAGGACCGGAAGAAGAACTGAAACAAACGCGCAATACACAACCGGCAATTTTTTTACACAGTGTTGTTGCGACAAAATTATTAAATGGAATTTCTGCTTCACAAACTGCTGGACATTCGGTTGGAGAATATGCGGCAGTAGTTTTTTCCGGCGCGTTGAGTTTTGAAGATGGATTGAAACTTGTTCGCTTGCGTGGTGAATTGATGCAGCAAGCCGGAGAACAAAATAAAGGAACGATGGCAGCGATTGTTGGACTTGAATCAAATGTGGTCGAACAAGTTTGCAGCGACGCCAGTGATGTTGGAATTGTGCAATGCGCGAATTTTAATTCTCCCGGCCAAATTGTAATTTCGGGAAATGTTGACTCGGTAAAAAAAGCGATGGCGCTTGCAAAAGAACGCGGCGCAAAACTCGTGAAGGAACTTGTCGTGAGTGGCGCGTTTCATTCACCGTTGATGCAACCGGCAAAAGATGGTTTGAAAAACGCATTGACGAATACAACATTTTCCGATGCGACAATTCCCGTATATGCAAACGTTACGGCAAAACCGGTTACAAACAGAAATGAAATTCGTTTGCTTCTTGAACAACAGATTATTTCTCCCGTTCGTTGGGAAGAATCGGTGAACGCTATGATTCACGATGGAGCAAATGAATTTCTCGAAATCGGTCCGGGAAAAGTTTTGCAAGGATTAGTAAAACGAACCAATGGAAATGTCAACGTTGATGGCGTTGATAAAGTCGAAGATGTTGTGAGGGTGAACGAAAAGAAATGAGCCGTTTCAAT
>VGWC01000072.1 GCA_016873775.1 Ignavibacteria bacterium
ACAATAAGTTTGCTAAGCCGGGAGTAAGAATGGAATATTTGCTTCCTAACAAATTCATTTTTAACGCAATTTGTTCACCCGCTAAATGATTCGGCGCTTTCAATAATCCTTTTTTCTCACCTGGTTTGTCTACTCCAGCGTAGGTCACAAAATATTTTGCTTTTTGTTTCATCGGGTATGCTTTTTGAATATCGCTGGATTTTTGCATCCACACCCACCAACGAGTTACAGGACTATCAATAACTCCTACAATAAATTTCTTCGTTGTTTTTTTCGGAAATTCGCGCGCAAAGATTGTTTCGCGAATGTTTGCTGAATTGGGGAACGTAAGAAACGTATTTACTTTCTTGATAAATTTTGTAATCTTGTTGGGCTTCTTTACTCCGTAATCTTCCAATGTTAATGTTCTGTATTTCAATGTATCATTTGCAGTATATGCAAAAAAACCATTGTTGATAGAAACTTGACTATTGGAAACGTTGACATTTATTTTATTGGTTCCGTTTCCAGTTTGACTGTTACCACCAGAACCAGGAGATACTCCAACCGTTTGCCAAGTGTTATCCGGTGGATAATGAATCAACGTATATTCTCCATTAAACACCAGGGGAACAGTGTAGTTTCCTTTTGCATCGGAATACACGCTGTCGAGTCGAATTCCTGCTGAATCAAGAACTACTTTTGAACCTGAAAATGATGTTTGGTCATTGGTTGTTGCAGTACTTCCATCTGTGTCGCGTTTAATATAACCACGAATTGAATTTCTTGATTCATACTTAATTACAATAAAATCTGTTGAGGAAGCGGCTCCGGAATCTTGTCCTACTGCCCACACTGCGCCTGTACTTTGATCTATTGCAATTGAATTGAGTACTCCGGGGAAAGGATATGCAGTATCTGCGCTAATGGATACTCCGGTGTACGTATTTGCTTTCCGTAAAACGCCACTCGAGTTTAACATCAACAACAAACAATCGCGATAAGAACTTGAACCGTTTACTAATCCGTTTTCGTACCCTGTTATCAATATGTTTCCATACGGGTCAAATTTAATATCCGTAACTTCGTCTTGTCCAGAACCGGCACCATTATAAGTATTAATCCATTGCTGAACTCCTGAAGAATTATATTTTATCGTAACTATATCGTGTTCCGTTCCGATATAACTTGCACCTACAACAAAAATATTTGAACTGTTGTCAACATAGAGCGCTCGCGCGTAATCCGTCCGCTGTCCTGTGTATCGTTTCGTCCACACTTGTGTTCCGCTACTGCTATACTTAACAGTAAAAATATCTTCAAGCGTACCTATACTATTTCCGGTAACGTAAATATTACCAGAGTTATCAATGGCTATTCCGGTTGGTTTATCATCTTGTGAATTATGATATTTCTTCGACCACAAACTATCACCGGTTAATGCATTATATTTTATCGTATAGTAATTATAGTTTTCGTTTAATTGATTCGTTTCGCCGGTAACGATTATTGTATTATCCGTTGGACTATAGACAATTCCACGCGCATAATCTTCGAGATTCGATGAACCGTTATTATATCGTCTACTATAGATAGTATCACCTGTTTCTCCGACATATTTCACCGTATAATAATCAACATTCCTCGAAACAGAAACATTTCCTACCATTCGATATCCGGTTAAATACACGTTATTACTAGTGTCAATGGCAATGCCTGTTGGAACTTCATTGCCTCCAAAATCAACAGATTTTGTCCAAGCAATAGTGTCCGCTGTTACTTTGATGAGTGAATAATTTAATGCTGCTGATTGAACAGAAATTCCAGCATAAAAGTAATTACCGTTATTATCTACAGCCATTGCTGTAAGCGTATCCATCGCGGTACTTGTCAATGTATCTAATGGAGTACCCGTTTTCGAGTACTTTAACAATGTAAACCGAGCGTTAGCAGTTCCGGCAACAATGCAATTTCCGGAATTGTCAACGCGAGCAAATTTGGCTACATCAACATTTTTGAGCGCTGATGTATATCTTTTGATAAATTGTTGCTCAATTTGAGAAAGAGCAATATTTACAAATACAAATGAACATAAAAAAATAGCAAACAAAGGAAGTATAATTCGCTTCATAATGAGGACTCATGTTAGTGAATAATGTAATGAATTAATAAACTTTGTAAATCAAAATTCGAGGGTAAATTAAACATTTTTCAGACAAATTCAAATAGTACTGCAATTTTTTTTCAAGTATATCAATCCGAAACGGACAGTTCTTTATGTTTTTGGCTAAGCAATACTAATTTCCTATTCGCAAGATACCCAATTGTTCCTTCAGGAAATTCTCCTTGAGTATTGCGTCTTCCCATAGAAATTCCCGTGAGCAATTCTATCCCATCGTTGATTGTGTTTACAGAATATATATGAAAATTTCCATTTGCTACTTCATCTATAATATCGTGCCGTAGCATCAAATCTTTTACATTTTGAGAAGGAATAAGTACGCCGTGAGTTTTTTTAAATCCTCGTTTTCTACACACATCAAAAAAGCCCTCTATTTTTTCATTTACTCCACCAATCGGTTGCACTTCGCCATGCTGATTAACAGAGCCTGTTACAGCAATATCTTGGCGCAACGGTATTTCTGCTAAACTTGAAAGTATTGCATAAATCTCTGTCGAAGATGCGCTATCTCCGTCTATTCCACCGTATGATTGTTCAAATGCAATACTCGCATTCATCATCATCGGTTTGTCCTGCGCAAACAAACTCCGAAGGTAACCACTTAAAATTAAAACGCTCTTGTTATGAATGGGACCACTCATCGCCGCTTCCCGTTCGATACTTACAACTCCCTGTTTTCCCATTGATGTTTTCGCAGTAATCTTTGTTGGTTGTCCAAATGTTCTTCCAGCCAATTCGTACACGGAGAGTCCATTGATTTGTCCGACAACCTTTCCTTCTGTTTGTATCATAATAGTCCCATCGTCTATCATCTCGCGCGTTTTTTCTTCCAGTAAACTTTCTCTTCGTATTTGTTCAGTAATTGCTGTACGTACGTGTTCGCTTGTTACAACAACTGCTTGCGCTTTCATCGCCCAAAAATTTGCTTCCTTCATCAAATCCGAAATGATATTAAAGCGCGTTGAAAGTTTATTTTGTTTTTCCGACAAACGAACTCCTTCTTCTATCACTTCCGCAATTGCTGACTTGTCAAACGCAAGCAATTTTTCTTCTTGCGAAATCATTTTGATAAAGGAAACATACCGTTTGATATTTGCTGTGTTGCGCGGCATTTCTACATCAAAATCCGCACGCACTTTAAATATTTTTTTAAACTCTTCGTCGAGATGGTACAAATAATAATACGTATCAACATCACCAACCATAATAACTTTTACATTCATTTCAATCGGCTCCGGCTTCAATGCGGAACTTGCGCCGAGTAATCCGGTTTCAATAGTTTGAATTTCTAATCTTCCGTTCCGCAATGTTCGTTTCAACGTATGCCATACTCCCGGCTCCACTAACGCATCCATTGCATTGACCACAAGAAAACCTCCATCGGATTGCAAGAGTGAACCGCCTTTTATCAATGAAAAATCTGTGTGCCACGTTCCATTTCTGTCAATTTCAAATTCGATTGTTCCAAACAAATTATGGAAACGAGGATTTGTTTCAAGGATGATGGGTGTTCCTTTCGTGCGTGAGTTATCCACTATCACGTTCACTTTATACTCCCAGAAATCATCTTTCTGTTCACTCTTCGGAGAAATTCCGAGCATTGGCGATTGCTGTTCGTCGCGCTGCTGAAAACGTTCTAAATTGGCAATGATCGTTTCTTGCACATCATTCAAATAATCATTGACTTTCTGATTGTTGAAACGATGTCGTATATCATCAATAGCATCCTTGACTAACGGAAGCGCGTATTTTGTAGTTAATTCTTCCATAGATTCACGCGCACGGCGGTCAATGTTTCGCATTTCTCTGCTAATAACTTCCAACTGCGACTCCAATTGCGAACGTTCTTGCCAAATATTATCGACATCATCACGCGTCATTTTCCCTTCACGAATAAGTGTTTCTATTTGTTCAAACCCCGTAGGCACACCTTCAATGAGAGGAACTATATCGAGATGCATCGTTTCACCGGCTTGCACTTGCACTACTTCAAATCCTCTTGCGCGCACTTTACTTTCAAATTCTTTTAATACGACGCGTTGACGCTCCTGAAAATGTTCCATCGTACGTTTGCGTTCTTCCTGATAGCGACGCGATTCGAACAACGACGGAAGATTTTTTTTTAATTCACGAAGGCAATCTTCCATCTTCTCTTTGAAAAGATTTCCTTCTCCTGCTCGCAATCGAACGGCAATGGGTGCATCCGTTTTCTTAAAATTATTCACGAAACAATGGTCATACAATTGCGTTGGAATACCTTCAAACTCGTGCAACATTCGCCGAATGGTTGTTGTTCTTCCAGTTCCTGAAAAACCGGTTACAAATACATTGTAGCCGCCGTGTTGTATTTTTAAGCCAAGTTCTAATGCCCGTAATGCCCGTTGTTGACCGATAATATCTTTGCTTGGAGGAACATCATCGGTTGTTTCGATATGCAACATATCGGGATTGCAACGCCACCGTAATTTTTCTGCGGGAACTTCTCGAATTGTTTTTTTCATATTGGTTGAAGTAATAAATGCTTGATGGTAAAAAAACTAATACTCTTTTCGGTGAATGTATAAATTCATCAACAGTCCCACCATTACCATATTTGCGAGCAACGCAGAACCACCGTAACTCAGAAAAGGAAGCGGAACTCCGATAACGGGAAATAATCCCATTGCCATTCCAATATTGATTGTTATATGCACAAAAAAAATTGACGTTATGCCAACAACCGTCAAACTCGCAAAACGATTTTTTAACAACGACGCGAGTCGAGTGCTTCGTAATAACAACATCAGAAACAACGACAATACCACTGCCGAACCGAGGAATCCGAATTCTTCTCCTGGAACACAAAAAATAAAATCTGTCCATTGTTCCGGAATAAAATTAAATTGCGTTTGTGTTCCTTGGAGAAATCCTTTTCCAAACAATCCTCCGCTTCCAATGGCAACTTTCGACTGAAACACGTTATAGCCTGCGCCCAAAAGTTCCGATTCGGGATTTAAGAACACCGTCAATCGTTTCTGCTGATGCGGTTGCAAACTTCCTATCAAAAATTGTACGGTCATTCCGAGCAACGCAACACCGCTAAACGCAAGCACGGAACGAAACCTATCAACACGAAAAAAATACAGTACAAAAGCAAAGAGTGCAAATACGATAACAAGCATTGTCGTTCCAAACAATGCTGCAACCGAAACAACGATACACGCTGAAATAAATAATATAAGAAACGGCGACGCTCCTCCCCACGCAAGCATCGGAAGAAACATTCCGCAATACGTAATTGCTGTACCAGCATCCGGTTGCAACACTATAAGTATAACAGGAAGCGCAAGAATACCGGAAGTAACGGCAAGATGTTTCATCGAAAGCAAATCCACATCGCTTTTCGACATATACGCGGCAAGCGCTAATACTGTTCCAATCTTTGCAATTTCTGAAGGCTGCGCTCCTATGCCACCTACCCCAAGCCACGACGTTGAACCGGAAATTGTTTTCCCGATAATCAACACTACAACGAGAAGCAAAAGCGATACTACATAGAGAAGAACAGCAACTCGCGGCAACGCACGAAACGGAATAAATAACATTACCAATAACCCACACGCACCAATGCCAAACCATGTGAGTTGTTTTTGATAATATAATGCCGCTGTTTCTTCGCCGTATGTTGCGCTGTAAATAGAAACAATACCAATCGCAATCAACGCCAACACAATCAACAACGTTTTGAAATCAAAATATTCCTTAAAAAATTCTGTAACCATCGTTCACGTAATAAATTTATATTTCAACAATGTCCACAACGCAACGATTCCATCTTTCCATCCGATTTTTTTCCCCGCTTCTTTTGTCCGGGGATAATAACTAATCGGAACTTCTATTATTGTTATTCCGCGTTTCAAAACTTTCGCAGTAATTTCCGGGTCAAAATCAAATCGTTCGCATCGCAAGTTCAACGATTTCACAACATCGCTGCGCAAAACTTTATAGCCCGTAGGCGCATCCGTAAGACTGCTTCCGTATAATATGTTCGCAAACCAACTCACCATTTTCCCTCCAAGATAAAAGGAAAAATACAGATGTTGATTTCTTATTCCCAATTCGCGCGAACCGTACACAACCGATGTTTTCTTTTCTTCTATCGGCTGTATCAAAGCAGGGTAATCATTCGGGTCAAGTTCCAAATCTGCATCCTGAATAAGCATTACTTCTCCCGACATTGTTGAAATTCCCGTATGCACTGCGCCGCCTTTTCCTTTGTTCTTTTCGTGATGAAATATTTTCAACTCAGGAAATTTTTTTTCAATTCGCGCTAATTCTTCTTTCGTCCCATCCGTAGAGGCATCATTAACAATAATAATTTCTTTTTCCAACGGAACTGCGCGGACTTTTTCAACAATCGCTCGTATCGTTCCGACTTCGTTATACACAGGAATAATCACGGATAATTTCATTGCATCGCTCCATTCGGTTGAAGAAGAGAATCAACGTGCGCAAAATGAACAGCACGTTTGAGAAAAAAAAACTGCGCTACAACTATTATCAAAGATAGTATTGTTAAACTAAAAAGCAATATCGGCGAAAAACCCAAATACAATCCATACGTGAACCAGTAATCAAATGTATGTTGCAGTTTTTTCTGTTCGTCTTCTGCAATCGGAATTCGTTGATGCTCCGATTTTTCTGCAACTTGAAGTTTCGGAAAATTTCCATCGATGTGTTCTTCAAAATTTCTTTTCATCATTCGCCAATGTCCAAGAATCGGCGTGTAATATGGATTGAAATGCGACTTCATCAAAAATTCCGGATGTTCAAAATTTTTATCGTAGGGAAATTCGCCGATGGAACGTAAATAATTTCCGAAATACATAGACACTCCTCCAAGTTGAAAACAAAAACCGACAATAGAAAGCGTAACGGCAATACGTTTAATTGTTTTTGAACTCTCATCAAGAAATATCCCAAGAGGAAGAAGAACAAACGGCAAAATCGAAACAAGATACCGCGGTCCCCAACTTCCATCTCCCGCCCACGCAACATATTTTGCATAGAGAAAAAAATTTGCCGCGAGGAGTGAGAAAATAATAATCGCTTCCGCGCGAAAGTTCTTAAAAAAATTTTTCGTTGCCCACAACAGCAAAACAGTAATCGGCGCAAAAACAACTATTCCTTTTCCGGTGCTAAAAAGTAAACCATACAATCCGTAATACAGCGGAGTTGGAAATGTTGTTCCTCCGCTATACCCGGTTTCAAGAATATTTCCGAACCGAAGATAATTGTATAAAAAGAAAACGCTGAATGCGCCTGCGATAGGAAGTAAAAACCTCAGCAGATTCTTCATCCATGCGAACGTTTCTTTTTCAGAACGGGAAATCAAAATAAGATATAATGCAAGAAATGAAATATTCAAGAGAAAAGTCATCTTTGTCAGAAAACCAAGTCCCGCAAATATTCCGGCGTTCTGTATCCATCGTTGTTTTTTTTGCACCGTGTTTTTTTCTTCCTGTTTATAGGAATACAAACAATAAAAACTTGCGCACAAAAACGCTGCAAGTTGAACATCGCGGGAAATAGTTTTTAAATACGGAAACAAAAATGTTCCGAAACAAAGTGTGACTGTGAGAAAAAATGCCGTTCGTACGGAGAACGAAAATTTTCTGCATAAGCGAAAAAATACAACTGCGAGAGCGGCACCAAATAATGCGTTCATCGTTGAAACGATTGCTTTGACAAAAAGCAATTTCATTCCCGCATCGAACGGAAGCGCATACGCAAGTATTTTTCCAACGACAAACAAGGGAATTGCAAACAATGCTTCGCCGATTTCCGACCAAATAAAAAATTTATCTTCAAAGAAACTTCCGTTGTCAACAATATTGGGCGGAACGTCAAGCGAACCTCGGGTAATGATACTTTCCGTTAACAAGTATATTGCGTTCTCATCACTCGAAGCAAGTCGCGCACCGCTCACGAATAACGACACAGAAAGTACAAAGAGAAAGAGCATTTTTGGTAACTGTTCTTCATGCGATGTTCTGCTTAATAATTTTGACATTGGATAAAATATTCGGTTAAAAATACTTATTTTCATCGAGGATAACATTCACTTAGTATTTTTTCTTTGTAGAATGTTGTTAGTTTTGTCGTCATTACGTTTGATGTGAACGTACGATGTTCCAGTGTAGAAATCATAACAATTTCTGCAAGGGAATTTGTTACAAACATTTCCGAAGCGATGTCTAACGCCGAGCGATGTATAATACGCTCCTCGAATGGAATATCGTGATGAAAGCAAATCTCTTTTATATTCGCGCGGGTAATTCCAGGAAGTATATCGCAATCGAGCGAAGGGGTAACGATTGTTTCGCCTAAGACGAGGAAAATATTTGTTCGTGTTCCTTCCAAAAGAAAATTGTGTTCGTCGAGAAAAAGTGTTTCTGTTTCCTTTGGATTTACATTTTCCTGTTCACGCAACGCAAGGATGTTTCGTAAATAGTTTATTGTTTTGTGTTTACGAAGTTCATCGTAATGCGCTAATTGTTTTTTGGCAAACCGAACGGAAACTGTTTCATTAAACGTCGGTTGAAATTCTTTCGCTTCGATAAAGAAAATAGAATTTGATGCATTACCGCTAAAATGTTTTCCTTGTTCAATTCCTCCACCGCTCAATGTAATCCGAACAATTGCTTCACTCAAATTATTTTTGAGCAAAAGTAAATGTACAATTTCATTCAATTCAGAAATGGAAAATGAAATTGGAAGAGAAAAGTATTTTGCCGAAGAAAATAATCTCTGCAAGTGTTGTTCAATCGCAAATACTTTACCGTTATACGCGCGCATTGTTTCAAAAATTCCTTCGCCGAAATACATTCCGCGATTTTTAAACGGAACAAATGCTTCGTCTTCGTTGCAAAATTTGTCGTTTAAGAAAACTACCATCGTTTATCCTTTGAAACTAACATTCAACGCTCGCAACATTCCACTTGCTTTATGCAGCGTTTCTTCATACTCTTTTTCGGGAATACTATCGGCAACAATTCCACCGCCAACATTGAACCAAATTGAATCGTTCTCCATCATCATCGTGCGAATTCCGATATTGAATTTCGCATTTCCATCAAAACCGATATAACCGATTGCACCGGTGTAAATTCCGCGTTTCGATTTTTCGAGTTCGTCAATAATTTCCATCGCGCGAATTTTTGGCGCACCCGTAATTGAACCGCCGGGAAATGTCGTTTTCAAAACATCGAGAGCATCGCAATTATTTTTTAAAGTTCCTTTCACATCCGCAACAAGATGATGAACAGTTTCGTACGTTTCAATGCGTTTTAAGTTTTCCACACGAACAGAATTTTTTTTGCAAACTTTGTTCAAATCATTTCGTTCCAAATCTACTATCATCAACAATTCCGCTTCATCTTTTTTGCTGGAAAGAAGTTGTTGTTTCAATTGTTCATCTTCTTCAAAATTTTTCCCACGTTGAATTGTTCCTTTAATTGGCCGTGTTTCAACTTCTTTTCCATTAACGTTCAAAAATAATTCCGGTGAAGAAGAGAACACAAAACGGTTTTTATCAATACACATCATTACAGAAAACGGCGCCGGATTATTTTCCCGAAGTGAATTGTAAATTGTCAACGGCGAACTCGTTGTCTTTCCCCAAAATCGCTGCGAGAGATTCACTTGATAAATATCTCCGTTCGCAATGTATTCTTTTGCTTTGTTCACTGTTTCATAATATTCATTTCGTTTGAAATCAGAAATTAAAAAGTGAGTTTGTGGCTTATTTCGTGTTTCGTGAATCGTGGTTCCTGAATCGTGATTTGCTTTGCTCTTTGCTCTATGCTCTATGCTATTCAAACTCCACTCTTTTGTTTGATGATTGAAACACAACGCCGAATCATACAAGCCAAAAAATATTTCAGGAAACGAGTTTGTTTTTGTATGACGCGAGGAAATATTTTCCAACGTCATTCCATAATCGTACGAAATGTAACCAACTGCTCCTCCGCAAAAAACATTATCGTCATTTGTCATTCCCGCAAAAGCGGGAATCTTTTTTTCTTCAAGTAATTTTCTTACAACATCCAACGCATCTTCATTCATCAAAAAACTCTTTCCTTCATTCGTTACAAACGTTCTTCCACCGATGGAACGAACAATTGCGGACGGTTCTGTTACGATATAAGAATATTGAGAAAGTTCAGAATGAGATGAAACACTTTCGAGCAGAATTGTTCCTTGCGTTTGCGGAATACGCTGAAACAATTCAAACGGTGAGAGAGAAATATTTGGAAGAATTGAAGTAGTGATGAGAGTAAAATTTATTTTTTCTTTTTCGGTTCGCCTTCAAACTGATGCAAGCCGCAAAACTTACTTCCGGTTTTCGCTCGTCGTGTACAACGTGTTCCCTTTGCAGTTTTCGCCGCACATTGTACAAACTCTTCTTTCTTTTCAACAACTGAAGAGTTATCGTCTTCCTTTTTATTCTCGACCTTCATCATTGAATCAGTTTTTGTAGAAATCAAATATTCAAGTTGCAAAATTTTTTGCTCAAGAATTTGAATGCGTTTTTCTAATGCTTGAATTGTTGAATCGGAAGTTTGCGAGAAAAGTGGAGAAGCGAAAAATAAAATGCTCACGCAAAGTCGCAAAGATGCAAAGAAAAATATTTTTGCGACTCCGCGTCTTTGCGAGAGAAAAACATTATGCTGCTTGTTGATATTCATACGTTCGCAAAGTTTCATACAACGTTGTTCGCTGTGCTGGAATAAATCCGGATTCACGAATCAAATCTATCACTTCATCAGTATTGGTTTTATTCACAAAATTTGCCGCTGCGTGAACATTTTCTTCGAGCAACGTTCCGCCAAAATCATCGCCGCCAAAATGCAACGCAATTTGTCCCGTCTTTTTTCCCTCCGAAAACCACGACGCTTGAATATGTTGAAAGTTATCGAGATAAATTCTGCTGAACGCAATCATTTGCAAATAGCGCGACGACGAAGCATACTGTGGAATAATTTTTTCGAGCGGCGTATTTCCCGGCTTAAAACTCCACGGAACAAACGCTGTAAATCCGTGAAACTCATCTTGCAATTTACGAACGCTTTCAAGATGAATCACAATATCTTCATCCGTTTCAATATGTCCGTACATCATCGTCGCAGTTGATTTGTAACCGATGCGATGCGCTTCTCTCATCACGTTCAACCAATCTTCCGACGTTCCTTTCGAACTCGAAATTTTTCGCTTCACTTTATCCGAAAGAATTTCTGCGCCGCCGCCAGGAATTGTTCGCAAACCAACTTCCCAAAGTTTTTGCAATACTTCACGAATTGAAAGTTTTGAAACTTCGGCCATTCCTATTATTTCCGAAGTTGAAAAAAAATGCGGATGAACGTGCGGAACTTCTTTCACCGTTCGCTCGACCATTTCCAAATAATATTCCAACGGAAGTTCGGGATTAACTCCACCTTGTAATAAAATTGTCGTTACACCTTTCTCTGCTGACGCTTTGAAATTCTGAATCATCTCATCAACGCTGTGCGTATAAACTCCTTCTTCGCCGGGATGACGATAGAATGCGCAAAAGATACAATCAATGTTGCACACGTTTGTGTAATTCGGGTTTGAATCAACAACAAACGTAACGTAGTTGCTTGGATTTTTTCTGAAACGAATTTCGTTAGCCAACTCACCAAGGTCAAGAAGTTCTGCGTGTTGCAACACTTCCAATCCTTCGTCGGGAGAAATGCGTTCGTTGTTTCTAATTTTTTTGTAAATGTCGTGGAGCATAATTTTTTGCCACAAATTACACAAATTACTACTTAGTTCTAATTCGCAAAATTCGTGGCTTACTTTCTTCTTTAAA